>NZ_QAYX01000011.1 GCF_003054705.1 Opitutus sp. ER46 | reverse complement strand
CTCATATCAGCCGACAGGTTGGCGCATCCCGCGCCGCCTGTCGGCTACATGTCATCTTCAGCCCTTTCTTCGCTCAGCGCCAGTCGAGCAGTTCGACTTCGAAGACGAGGGTGGCTTTGGGCGGTATGGTGGGCGGGCGGCCTTTGGCGCCGTAGGCGAGCCAGTAGGGGATGATCAACGTGGCGCGCTCGCCTTTGTGCAGCAGGGCGAAGCCTTCGTCCCAACCCTTGATCACGGTGCCGGCGCCGAGGCGAAACGTGAGCGGGACGCCGCGGCGGTAGGAGCTGTCAAACTCCGTTCCATCGAGCAGGCGGCCGGAGTACTGGCAGATGATTTCCTGGCCGCGCAGCGGCGTGGTGTCGCCGGTGCCGGGCGAGCGAATCACGTAACGCAGGCCCGACGACAGCTTCTGCGCGTTGCCGTAGGTCTTCGCGATCAGCGCCTCATCCGCGGCCGAGAAGCCGCCCTCGTTGCCCTGCAGCGCCTCGCGCATGGCGGCGGTGATGGGCCGGCCCGGATCCTTGCGGGCGAGCAGGCCGGAGCGAACGACGATGGCGACGGTCGCGAGCAAGGCGCCGAGGAGCAGGAGATAGAAGACGTTGCGCATGAAGGCAGGAGCCGGACGTTTAACCGGAAAGCCCGGCGGCGCAAACGGCGCCCCGTGCGGCCGGCCGGATGGGCCTGAGCTCAGCGGGGTTCGAGGCGTTGGATCAGGGTGTCGAGGAGGGCGTCGGTTTGCAGCTTGAGGGGCTGGCCGGGCGGGAGGGGCTTGGGGGAGGTTTTCTGCTGGCGCGCCAGGTCGGTGGCGGCAGTGGCGAAGGCGGCCTTGAGGAAGGCTTCCTTGGCGTCGTGGAAGGCCGCGCCCTCGGCGAGATCGGCGGCGCTGGGCGGGCGGCCGAGGAAGGCGGCGGTGCTCTCCTCGCCGACCCACACGCGCCAGTCCTTTTCGTCGGCGAAGTACACGACCAGCGCGCCGCGGCGCAGGGTGCCGAACTGGGCGGCGAGTTTCTGCATGAAGGCGCCAGGCTGGGCGTCGTCCGCGGCCGACGGCGACTTGGCATAGAGTCGCGCGACGATCCGGAGCCCGGCGGCGCGCTCGACGTTGGCGAGCTTGAAGTTGAAAGCACGGGCGCGGGGAGGCTCGGCGGGCAGGAGATGCGCCGCGTCCTCGAAATGCGCGCTGGGGCCGGGCTCGGGTGCGGCGCCCGGCAGGTCGGTGTACGCGCGGGTGCGGGCGCGCAACGCGGCGAAGGACGCGTCGTCCACGCGGAACGCGGCGGCCTCGGCGCCGACGCGGTGGATGCGCACCGTCATCTTGTCGCCCGCCTTGATCTGCGGGAGGACGTCGAGCCCGCGCACCACGCGGCCAAAGACGGAGTGCAGGTAGTTGAGCCGGTTGGTCTCCCGCAGCGTGATGAAGAACTGCGAGCCGTTGGTGTCAGGTCCGTCGTTCGCCATCGAGAGCACGCCCGCGGCGTCGTGGCGCAGGCCGGGGCGAAACTCGTCGGGAAAGCTGTAGCCGGGACCGCCCTCGCCCGTCCCAAGCGGGTCGCCGCCCTGGATGATGAAGTCGGGAACGACGCGGTGGAAGGTGAGCCCGTCGAAGAACGGCTTGCGCGGGGCGGGGCCAAGCGTGCCTTCGGCGAGCCCGACGAAGTTGGCGACGGTCAGCGGCGCCTCGCGGAAGAACAATGCGCACACGATCGCGCCGCGGGGCGTGCCGATCTCGGCGTAGAGTCCGGGGGCGAGCGGCGGGGTGTCCGGGGCCGTCGCGCGCGCGGGGCTCGCGTTGACGTCGGCGACGAGGAGCGCGGCCAGAAGGGGAAGACAAAGCAGGCGCATGGAACGGAAAACGGGACGTGCGACCGTGGGGGACGGCCGCGGGCGGGGACGTGGGGCCGGTGACGTACAGGCCGTCACCGGCCAAGGCGAAGACTCAGACCGGCAGGAACGAGCAGACGTATTCGCAAAGTCCGGACGTCACGCTGATCGAGAAGCCGCTCTTGCCGGGGACGTCGAAATAGGTACCCGGGCCGTACGACTTCACGTCGCTGGCGCCGTCGATCGTCACCGTGCACTCGCCCGCGACGATCTCCATCCGCTCCGGGGCGCCGGTGTTGAAGTGGTAGGTGCCGGGCCGGATGAGCCCGAGCGTCTTCTTGGTGTCGTCCTTGAACAGGACGGTGTGGCTGATGACGTTGCCGTCGAAGTAAACGTTGGCCTTGGCGAGGACGGTGACGCCGACGAATTCGGTAGGTTTGGAGGACATCGGTAAAGTGAGGAGTGAGAGTGAAAGTGAGAGTGGTCGGTGAAGTGTGAGAGTGGCCGGTGGAGTGATTGTGAGGGTGAAAGTGAACGTGCCGCACCCGCCGGTAGGAGTGGTTCTCTCGGGCGGTCGGGGCGGTCTTTCTCTTACTCTTCCTCTTACTCTCAGAACGTTCGGGCGTTGGTGGGTGGGTAGTCGGGTGGAGGGGCGGACGGAGGAAGAGTAAGAGAAAGAGTAAGAGTAAGAGTAAGAGAAAGAGTGGGGGCAAGAGGGGGTTCAAGGCGAGGGTGTGTCTTGGCCCGAGATTCGGGCTTCCGCTGGGGGTGGGGACGGGCGCATGATGGCGGACCCGTGCCACCCCCTTCGAAGAAGCCCTTTCTCCCGCCCACCTCGTACACGCGTCAGTTCGAGCCCGCGGCGCCCGCCGCGCCGGCGCCGGCGCGACCGGCGGCAGGCGCGCACGCCGGGGAGACGGGCTGGCTGCCCGACCTGGTGTACACGGGCGACACGTTCGAGGAAGGGCTCGCGTTCTTTGCCGATCCGCTGGGTCGGATCACGCGCTTCTCGCGCGAGCCGGCGGATCTCGCGGCGGCGCGCCGGCTGCCCGGCCAGGCCGCGATGCCCGGTCTGGTGAACGTGCACTCGATCAGCTGGCAGCGGGCGCTTCGTGGGCGGACCGAGCAAGTCGCGCGTAACGTCGAGCCGATTGCCGGGGCTCGGGAGGCGGCGACGGCGCTGGCCCAGCGGCTGACGCCGGAGGATATCTTCGAGACCGCGCGGATGGTTTTCACCGAGATGCTGCTCGCGGGCATCACCTGCGTGGGCGAGTTCCACGAGCTGCAGAATCGGCCGGATGGCACGGCGTGGCCGGAGCCGCACCTCGTGGCGGACCAGGTGCTTCGCGCGGCACGCGAAGCCGGCATCCGGATTGCGCTGTTCAATGTCGCGACCCTGCGCGGCGGGCATGGGCAAGCGCCGGAGACCGCGCCGGCGCGTGTGCGCGCAGCCTCCATCGATGCATTCCTGCGCGAGACGGAGGCGTTGCGGGCGGCGGTGGCGGGCAGCCTGCCGGCGGATGAGGCGTGGATCGGGGTCGCGCCGGAGAGCCTTGCGCGGGTGCCGGTCGACGCGTTCAAGGCGATCGGCACGTACGCGCACGCCCAGCGGCTGCGGGTGCAGACCCGCGTGGCCCGGAGCGCGGAGGACGTCGCGGCCTGTGTCGCGGAGTACGGCCGCGGGCCGGTGGCGGTGCTCGCGGAGCACGGGCTCATCGACAAGCGACTGACCGTGCTGCACGGCAACCAACTCAGCGCCGAGGACAGCAAGCTGCTCGGCACGGCGCGAGCGGCGGTGGGCGTGTGCCCGTTGTCGGAGCAGAACCTCGCGCTGGCCGCGGCGCCGGTCGAAGCCCTCTTGGCCGCGGGCGCCGGCGTGGTGCTGGGCTCCGAAAGCCAGGGGCAGGTCGATCTTTTGCGCGAAGCCCGGGCGCTGGAGTACGGCTTGCGGGTGGCGCAGGGACGCCGTCCGGTGGTGGCTGCCGACGCGGCGCGCACTCTCTTCACCGCGGCGACGGTGACCGGCGCGCGCAGCCTGGGCGCGACCGGCGGCGCGCTGGAGGTTGGCCGGCCGGCGGACTTCTTCACGGTGAACCTCTACGATCCCTCGATCGCGGGCGCGGATCCGGAGACGCTGTTGGCCAGTCTCGTGTTTGGGCTGGAGCGCCGCGCCGTGAAGGAAGTGTGGATCGGCGCGCGGCAGCGCATCACCGGCGGGCGGCATCCGAACCAGGGGCCGATCGTCGGCAAGTTCGTCGAGATGCAGCGCCGGCTCTGGGGCAAGCCGGCAACACCGTAGCCATCGATCCGCCGAGCGGCGGCCTAGGCGCGTCGCGGCGCGACCTGGGCGAATTTGCGCAGGTACTTCAGTGCGATTTCGAACTCGTGCGGCAGTGGCGCGTGCAACGTGACCGGCGCGCGTGTGACCGGGTGGTTGAGCGTGAGCTCGCTCGCGTGCAGCGCGAGCCGGCCAACGAGCGGCTTCTCATCCTCGCGGCCCTTGTACCCGCGCTTCAGGTTGGAGAGCAGGAGCTGCACCTCGGGCGCGCCGTAGAACGGATCGTTGAGGATCGGCGCGCCGGCAGCGGCGAGGTGGACGCGGAGCTGGTGCGTGCGGCCGGTGAGCGGCTCGCATTCGACGAAGGCGAAGCCGTTGACGACGGGACCGGGTTGGGTGCGGGTGCCGCTGCGACCGCCGGCGAAACGCTCGAGCGTGCGGAAAACGGTGGTGCAGTCCTTTCCCCCGCGCCCCTTGAAGACGCGCATCCGGCCGGGTTGGCGCTCATCCTCGCCGAGCGCGAGTTCGACGGTGAATGTGTCGGGCAGCGCGCCGTTTTCGTCGCGGATCGGCGCGATCACCTTCATCGCGGTCTCCGGCGGGAGGATGACAACGAACGCGTGGTACTTCTTCTTGACCGTCTTGGACTGGAACTGGCCGGTGACGAAATCGAGGGCGGGCTTGGTCTTGGCGCAGAGGAGAATCCCGCTGGTGTCCGCGTCGAGCCGATGGACGTTGGCGACGGTGCGGCCGTAGCGCGGGTCGGCGTGGACGAGGCCCATGAGGTTGGCGCGCGACTTGTCCCACCGGTCGGGCGCGACGAGCAGGCCGCTCGGCTTGTCGAAAGCGACGAGGGATTCGTCCTCAAAGATGACGGGCGGAAGCGACATGCGGGAAAGAGGCTGCCTGTTGTGCGGGAATCGGTGCCGGCACGGAAGGCTGAAAACGAGAATGAGCCGAAGGTCGGGGCCCTCGTTGTCGTTGTCGTCACAGAGCTCACGGAGGACGGAGGAGGACGCGGAGGAGAATCCGTCGACGCAGATCTTGGGCTCCGCGGCCCCCTCCGTTCTCGACCCTCCGTGTCCTGCCCGGAGTGATCGAAGGCCCTCGGCCTGCTCCCCACTTTCACCCTCACTCTCACTTTCACTCCGAAGGTGTTCTCGTTCTCGACGGGCGAGGGCGGGTTGCCGATATCCGGCGCCAGACGCGAGGCCGTAATGCCCCTTGCCCGATCGCACGGGAGCAAGAGTAAGCGGAAGAGTACGAGTAAGAGAAAGAGGCCGGAGCCCCCTCCTCCTTGCCGGTCGCACGGCGGCGACCGGGGCGGAGAGAACGAGAACGATTACGAGAACGAGAACGATCGGGAGGAGTGCTAAATTCGTGGGAAACACCCACCTTGGGGGGACGAGGGTGGAGAATTCGCTTGCGGGGGTGGGCGGCGGGTCGCTGGTTGATGCCGAGCGCTCGCCCATGCCGGCCTGGCCGAAAAGCATTCTCTCGTTCGGGGCAGACCTCCTGACCGCGCGCACGGCCCTGGGGCTGCGGCGTCGCGATCGCGCGGCCAGCGGCCAGCGGCGCGCATTCCGGACGCTCACGGGGTCGCTCGCGGCGACGTCCTATTGGCGTGACGCCGGGGTGCGGGCGGCGATGAGTTACGAGGAGTTTCGGCAACGCGTGTTGCCGCGGGGGTACGAGGCCCTGGTGCCGGCGATCACCCGCATGCAGGCTGGTGAGCCCAATGTGCTGTGGCCGGGAGCATGTGCGTTCTTCGTGAAGTCCGCGGGCACGACGACAGGCGAGGGCAAGGTGCTGCCCGCCACGCCCGCGACGCTCGAGCACCTGCGGCGGAGTTGTCGCGATGCGCTGCTGTACTACACGGCGCGGGCGGGGCACGCGGGGGTGGTGCGCGGGCGGGGTCTCTTTCTGACTGGGTCGACGGCGCTGGAGCCGCTGGGTGACGCGGCGACGCCACGGGCGTACGTGGGCGAGTGGCCGGCGATCGCGGCGCTGAACCTGCCGCGCTGGGTGGAGCAGTGTGCGTGCGAGCCCGGCGCGGAGATTGCGGCGATGCGCGACTGGCAGGCGAAGATCGAGGCGACGATCGCGCGCACGATGGACTGTGACGTTTCGCTCCTGGCCGGCCTGCCGACCTGGGTGTTGTCATTTGCCGAAGCGCTGGCGGCGAGGCCCTCACCCGAGGGGGCCCCGATCGGGATGCTGCAGAATCTCTGGCCGAACCTGGAGTGCCTGATCCATGGCGGCGTGGCGCTGACGCCGTACCAGGACGAGTTGCGGCAACTGCTCGGTCCGGACGTGGCGTTTCACGAAGTGTACGCGACGGCGGAGGGGTTTATCGCGGCGCAGGATACGGCGGCCGCGGGCGAGCTGAGGCTGATGACCGGCAACGGGCTGTTCTTTGAGTTCGTGCCGCTGGCCGACTTTGACGAGGCGCGACCGGAAGCGTGGGCGCCGAAGGCCCTCACGATCGCGGAGGTGAAGGTCGGGGTGGACTACGCGCTGGTGGTCACCACGCCGGCGGGGCTCGCGCGGTATCCGGTCGGCGACGTGGTGCGATTCAGCTCGCTGGAACCGCCGCGGCTGGAGTGCGTGGGTCGCACGCGTCGGCTGACGGCCTTCGGTGAAGGGGTGCTGGACAAGCAGGTGACGGACGCGCTGCAGGTGGTGTGCAAGCGACACCGCTGGCGGGTCGTGAACTTCCATGTGGCGCCGCAGTGCGAATCGAGCCTCACGGGCCAGCCACGCGGGCGGCATGAATGGTGGATCGAGTTGAAGCCGGGCACGGTGGAAACGCCGACAGGCCCGCAGATGGCGATCGAGCTCGACGCCGAACTGCAGCGGCTGGCGCCGGAGTATGGTGCGCGCCGCCGGGCGGGCCGGATCGATCCGCCGACCGTGCGGCTCGTGATGCCCGGCGTGTTCCGGCACTGGCTTGAGTTTCACGGCCGCTGGGGTGGCCAGACCAAGGTCGCGCGCTGCCGGAACGACCGGCGGATCGCGGACGAACTCCTGCAAATCACCCGGTTTGCGCGGGATTCCTAGCAGCCTGTCGGACTTCGTCCGCAGGCTGCTTATCAAAATGGCTGCGCCATTTTGGTTGAGATGAAGTAGCGCAGAGGCGGATTGAAGATGGCTGGAAAGTCGAATCGGCGCGCAAATTTCCAGCCCAGCGTGGTTTGACGGACCGGGCTCAGTCCGTTCCTTGGCCGCGCATGGACTGGCTTACTGATCCCCAGATTTGGATTTCACTGCTCACGCTGACGGCGCTCGAGATCGTGCTCGGCATCGACAACGTGATCTTCATCTCGATTCTCGCCGGCAAGCTGCCGGCCGAGCAGCAGGACAAGGCGCGGAAGACCGGCCTCATGCTGGCGCTCGTCACCCGGATCCTACTCCTGATGAGCCTGACCTGGATCATGAAACTGACGGCGCCGCTGTTCACGCTGCCGGTGGTGGACCAAGTCATCTCGGGGCGCGACCTCGTGCTCCTGCTCGGCGGTCTCTTCCTGATCTGGAAGAGCGTGAAGGAGGTACACGAGAAGCTGGAGGACGACGACGGGCACGTGGTGAACGCGAAGACGCGCGTGACCATGGCCGGCGTGGTGACCCAAATCCTGCTCCTCGATATCGTGTTCTCGCTGGACTCCGTGATCACGGCGGTGGGCATGGCGAACAACCTCTGGGTGATGATCTCGGCGGTGATCATTGCGCTCGGCGTGATGCTCGCGTTCGCCAAATCGATCGGCGACTTTGTGAACCGGCACCCGACGCTGAAGATGCTGGCGCTGAGTTTTCTGATCCTGATCGGCGTGACGCTCGTCGCGGAAGGGCTGCACCAGCACATCCCGAAGGGCTACATCTACTTCTCCATGGCCTTCGCGTTTGGCGTCGAGATGCTGAACCTGCGGATCCGCGCGAAGCAGAAAACGCAGAAGCCCGTCGAGCTGCACCAGCCCTACCGTTAGGAATTTTGCCGGCGGCCGGCAAAATTCCTAAAACACGGGACGGCGCCCGTGGAAGGGGGCTGGTGCTGGGCTTTAGCCCAGGCACCGGCGGGGCGGGAGGGGACGGAAGTGGGGATGGGCGTCGAGTTTCGTATGCCTGTGGCTGGCGGCGGGCGCGTCGTTGCTGCGCGTGGGTGTCGGTGCACCGGCAGAATTCCTGACCACGGGACGGCGCCCGTGGAAGGGGGCCGGTGCTGGGCTTCAGCCCAGGCACCGGAAGCCTATCGCTTACCGCCTATCGCCTATCGCTTTTTGTTCATCGCCTGGCTGAACCAGTCGCCGGTGAGCGATTGCGGGGCGCGGGGGGCGGGGGCGCTCGGGCGCGCGGAGCCGCCGGGGCGCGGGCCGCCCGGGGAGCGGGCGCCGGAGGGATTCTTCGGGCCGATCTCGGGCTTGCTGCGCATGGAGAGCGCGATGCGGTTTCGGGCCAGGTCGACCTCGGTGACGGTGACCATGACCTTCTGGCCCGGCTTCACGACGGCGGCCGGCTCCTTCACAAAGGTGTCCGCGAGCTGGCTGACGTGGACGAGGCCGTCCTGGTGCACGCCGATATCCACGAACGCGCCGAAGGCGGTGACGTTGGTGACGATGCCCGGCAGCTTCATGCCCGGCTTGAGGTCGGTGGGCTTGTTGATGCCCTCGGCGAAGCTGAACGCCTCGAATTTCTGGCGCGGGTCGCGGCCCGGCTTGGCGAGCTCGGCCATGATATCTGTCAGCGTCGGCAGACCGACCTCGGCGGTGACGTAGGTCTCGAGCTTGATCTTGGCGCGCAGCTTGGCGTCGCGGATGAGGTCGTCGACGGTGGCGCCGATGTCGGCGGCCATCTTCTCGACGAGCGCGTAACGCTCCGGGTGCACGGCGCTGGCGTCGAGCGGGTGGGAGCTGTCGCGGATGCGCAGGAAGCCGGCGGCCTGTTCGAAGGCCTTCGGGCCGAGCCGCGGCACTTCCTTCAGCTCGGCGCGGGACTTGAACGGGCCCTTCTCGTTGCGGCGGGCGACGATCGCAGCGGCGACGGCGGCGTTGAGGCCGGATACGTAGCTGAGGAGCTGCTTGGAGGCGGTGTTGAGCTCGACGCCGACGCCGTTGACGGCGCTGACGACGGTGTCGTCAAGCGAGCGCTTGAGGGCGGTCTGCTCGACGTCGTGCTGGTATTGGCCGACGCCGATGGATTTCGGATCGAGCTTCACGAGCTCGGCGAGCGGATCCATGAGCCGGCGGCCGATGGAGACCGCGCCGCGGACGGTGATGTCGTGGTCGGGGAACTCCTCGCGGGCGACCTCGCTGGCGGAGTAGATCGAGGCGCCGGACTCGTTGACCATGACGATCGGGATCGAGCCGGGCAGGCCGAGGGCGCGGACGAAGGCCTCGGTCTCGCGACCGGCGGTGCCGTTGCCGATGGCGATGGCCTCGACGTTGAAGAACTTCACGAAGCCCGTGAGCTTCTCCTTGGCCTCGGCGGCCTCGCGGTCGGGATAGACGACGTCGTTGTGGAGGAGCTTACCCTGGCGGTCGAGGAGGACGACCTTGCAGCCGGTGCGGAAGCCCGGGTCGATGGCGAGGACGGCGCGCTGGCCGAGCGGGGCGGCGAGGAGGAGCTCGCGGAGATTGTCGGTGAAGACGCGGATGGCGGCCTCGTCGGCGCGCTTCTTGGACTCGAGCCGCATCTCGGTTTCCATCGCGGGCCCGAGCAGGCGCTTGCAGGCGTCCTGGACGGCGAGGGCGACCTGGTCGGCGGCGGGGCACTTGGCCTTGACGAAGAGATTCTGGACCGTGGCGAACGCGGTGGCCTCGTCGGGAAGCTGCACGCGCATCATGAGGAACATCTCCTTTTCGCCGCGGCGCATCGCAAGGATGCGGTGGGAGGGCGCCTTGGCGAGCGGCTCGCTCCATTCGAAGTAGTCCTTGAACTTGGCGGCCTCGGCATCGTTTTCCTTGCCGAGCATGACCTTGGAGGAGACCACGGCGTCCTTCTGGTACACGGCGCGGAGGCGAGCGCGGGCGTCTTTGTCGTCACTGACGCGCTCGGCGATGATGTCGCGGGCACCGGCGAGGGCCTCCTCGAGGTTCTCGATCTTGGACGTCTGCTTCTTGCCGTCGTCGGCGACGTATTCGCGACCCACGTACGCCTGGGCAGCGGCGGTGACGTCGGTCGCGGGATCCTGGGCGAACAGCAGGTCGGCGAGGGGCTCGAGGCCCTTCTCCTTGGCGATGGTGGCGCGGGTGCGCTTCTTGGGGCGGAAAGGCAGGTAGATATCCTCGAGGGCGGTGAGGGAATCGGCGGCGTTGATGGCCTTCTCGAGCTCGGGCGTGAGGAGGTTGCGCTCCTTGAGGGAGGCGAGGATGGCGGCGCGGCGATCATCGATCGCGCGGAGCTGTTCCAGCCGGTCGCGGATGGCGGTGACCTGGACCTCGTCGAGTTCGCCGGTGGCCTCCTTGCGGTAGCGGGCGATGAACGGGACCGTGGCGCCCTCGGCGAGGAGCTGCGCGGTGGCCGCGATCTGGAACACCTTGATGTTTAGTTCGCCGGCGAGCCGGAGAACGTGATCAGGATTCGGTTGCGAGGCAGAAGCCGAGGTGGCGACAGCGGACATACGAAAGGGGTCGAGCACACCGCGTGTGGGCGGTCGCGCAAGGTCGAAATCGCCTTTGGCCGCGCCCCGGCCGCGCCCCTCTGGGGCGCGGGGCTTTAGGCGGTAAGCGGTAAGCGATCGGCGGTAGGCGGTGAGCGTCAGGGGCACTCGCGCCCCTGTTACACGTTGGAAGGTTCCAAGTCCGAAGGTTCCGAGCCTAAAGCCGATCGCTTACCGCCTAAAGCCACGCCCCGGAGGGCTGCGCACTCGCGCGCCTACTACACGTTGCGCGTGATCCACCCATATTCGCTCGGTAACCTCGACGCCTCGTCGCCTTCCCGTTTTTGCGGGAGCGTTAGCGGACGATCGGGAGGGTTCGAGGGCTGCAATTATAAAACACCTAACCGCAATGGGTTGACGAATAATATCCAGATACTCGGGGATAATGTCCGGATACTCCTGCGATAATGTCGGGATCTTTTGGTTTCGCCGGCGTCGAAAACAAAAGCAGCGGCGCGCGGGGAACTGAATAGACGAAGACGAATCCAGGCGCGCGGCGGCAGAAGATCGCGGCTATTTGCGCGGCGCGGTTGAATCGGGTGCGTCGGGCAAGATCTGGTCGGAGCCGACATCCACGCGGTAGTTGTAGAGGCTGTTATTGAGAAAGAGTTCGATCCGCCGCCACTGGTCCGCGACGGCCTTGGGCAACATCGCGGCGTGATCGGGTTCGAGTTCAAAGAACTCGGTGCCCTCGACGTGATTCGCGACGGAGGAGTTGAGGTGCTTGTTCGCGAGGAAGAGTGATTTTTGCGCGGGGGTGTCGCCGCGATACGCGAGCGAGAACACGGGCCCACGGATCATTTCGGGGTGCCGCACGAGCGGCGCGGCCTTGAGGCGCGCGGCGTCGCCGAGCATCTCGCGCGTCAGCGCGGCGCCGAACGAGGCCTGGTCGCGGTCGGAGGTTTCGAGCCAGGCCCCGAGGTCGACGAGGGCGTCGAGCGTGACGGCGCAGCGAAACACGCCGGGGTGGAGCTGCAGCGCGCGCAGGGCGACGAAGCCGCCGTGGCCGCGGCCGACGAGGGCGACGCGCTTGTTGCTCACGCCGTGGCGGGCGGCGAGGAATTGCACGACGGCGACGATGTCCGCGATCTGCGCCTCCTCGTAACCGGCCTTGAGCGCGGCACGCTGGCGCAGGCCGCCGCCCCAGATGCCGCGACCGTTGAACTGCACGACGGCGATGCCCATGCGGGCGAGGACGTCGAAGTCGCGCGAGTACTCGGTGCCGCGCAATTCCCACGGCCACGTGGGGCAGAGCACGGCGAGCGGGACGGGTTTGAGCCGGGTTTCGCGGGGCAGGGAGAGCACGCCCTCGATGCGGGTGCCGTCGGCCAAGGGCAGGACAAACGGGGTGGTTGCGGCCATCGCGTTCTCGTCGAGCGCGGGCGCGCGGCGGACGAACTGCATGAACTTCTTCTGCTTGAGATCGAGGAGGTGGTAGGCGCCGGCGTCGGTGGCGCGGCGCACGAGGACGAGCACGCGTTCCATGGCCTGGTCCCAGTCGATGATCTCGGCGGTCTGGCCCGGGAGGTTGGTGGCGAGCCAGCCCTGGACGACGCGGAGCTCGGGCACGAGCCATACGGCGGAGCGGGACAGCCCCTCGAAACGAATCCCGGCGAGGGTGTGGCGGTAGCGGTCATGGACGAGGTCGGGCGAGCCGGGCCGGTTGGGATCGGGATCGTCGGCGTCGCCGGCGGCAGCGGCGAGCGCGGCGGCGAACGGATCGGTGCCGTTGCTGGAGGACGAGCCGCCGGTGGCTTCACCCTGGTACCCGAACGCGCCGGCGTCGCCGAACGTGCCCGGCTGGGGACGGTAGAGATCGAAGGCGGGCGTCTCGATCGCGCGGATCGTGCGTTTGCCGGTGGTCAGGTCGAGCGCGTAGAAACCGTAGGTGTCGCGGCCGACGTTGGACGCGTAGTAAAGAATGTCGGGATTGTCGTCGAAGCCGAGCGGGACGGCGCGCGTGCCGAAGTAGGACTCCGGGGCGATGGCGAAGCCGGGGACCTCGGTCTGCTCGCTGAGTGCGCGGCGCTGGCCGGTGAGGGTGGCTGGCTCGAGCACGAACGTGCGGGGGAAGGCGGCGCGGAAGGAGGTGACGACGCTGACGCGCGGGCGGCCGAGGCGATCGAGCAACGTGAGCGTGTTGGGCACGGACGTCTCCTCGCTCCGCTGGCGGATTTCACCGGTGAGGACGTTGGCCTCGTACACCTTGAACGTGCGGCCCTCGGTGCGGAGGAGAATCTGGTCGGCCGCGGTGGGGTGGAGGCCGATGACGCGCAGCGTGGCGGGTTCACCGCCGCGGGACTCGTCGATGTCCATCAGCTCGTTCTTCTGGGTGCGGATGTTGGCCAGCGGATCGTCGATGGATGGGGCGGGGGCGGCGGCTTCGGCGGCGAGCGCGGACGCGGTCGGACTGTTGACGCGGTTCTCGAACGGCCGGCGGATGGCACGCGGGTTGGCAAGCGAGCGGGGATTCTTGCCGTCGGCGTCGACGGCGATGATCTCGCCGCTGGCGTTGGCCCAGTCGCCGCTCTTCCGGGTGTACGGGAAGACGCGGTTGGTTTCGAAGACGAGGCGCGTCGGTGTGACCCAGCAAAGCCAGCGCAGGCGGGCGGGCGTGTTTTCGCCCGAGCGGGCCTGCATCATGGGCGTGGCGAGTTCGTCGGTGAGGACGAGGAGGCGCGCCATGAGTTCCTTGGGCGCGTCGATGGGGAGGATGCAGACGTAGAGCTCGTCCTTTTCGTGTACGGTGTAGGCGAGCAGCTTGCCGTCTGGAGAGAGCGCCACGGTGTCGGTGCGGAAAGGCGCGAAGAGGTCCTCGAACCGGTGCGAATCGAGGAGCGTCTCCATCGTCGCGGGGGCGGTCTTGATGGCCGGGACCGGCAGGTCGACGCCGGGTTTGGGCGCGGCGCGGAGGGCGGCGTCGGGGCAGAGCGTGGCGCACGCGAGGGCGATGAGGGTGGCGCGGAGTGCGGAGGAAGGAGTGGAGGCGACGGGGTGCATACATTGAGGCGGCGGTGGCGCGGGGGCGCCGGGCACCGCGAGGGAGATCCCGACGCTGGCGGTTGTGGCGGCGGGCGCAATGGCGCGATGCAACCAGGATCATGGGGCGCGGGCGGAGGGAGGGCGGGGTGCGGGCGCGCGGTTGCATGCCGCGCCGGGAGCCCTACGGTGCGCGGCATGAAACTCCTTCCGTGGCTGGTCGGCTTGGGCGTCATCACGAGTGCGGCGTGGGCGGGTGAGCCGTCGCCGGTCGAGCAGCAGGTGGCCGAGGCGGTGAAGGCGCCGACGGTGACGATCGTGCATCTCTGGGCGCCGTGGTGTCCGAACTGCACGGCCGAGCTGAAGCCGGAAGGCTGGCCGGCGTTTCTGACGGCGAATCCGGACGTGAAGGTGATTTTCGTAACGGTGTGGGCGGGCAAGGAGGAGGACGGCCGCGCGCTGCTGGAGAAGCAGGGCGTCGGCGCGCAGCCAAACTTCCAGCTGTTGATGCACCCGAACACCTCGCGGAAGAAAGCGGACCGGATGACCCACTTCCTCGGCCAGCCCGTGACGTGGTTGCCGACAACCTGGATCTACCGGGGTGGCACGCTGCGCTACGCGCTGAATTACGGTGAAGTACGGTTTGGGGTGCTCAGCCAGCTTGTCCGCGACGCGCAGGACAAGTGGGAGCACTGAGCGAGGCTCGCTGACGGCTCGAACGCCACCAGCTGCGGCGGTGGAGAAGGCCAGGGCTGCGTCAACTCGACGCGAAGTCCTCGAACGTCGCGTTCACGCGCTGGGTGCCGCGCTCGGCCATGGTCAACGATATCAACGTCGCATCGGGGAGGGCCCAGGCTGCGGGTGCTTGGTCGTACCGGCCTGACGGGGGGAGAGGCGGGCGTTTTTTTGCGCGCGCCGCGCGTGCGGACACGAGTCCGAATCGGAGGCTTGTCAGCCGACAGGGAATGTGCGGCACTCAGACTTTCACGCGAAACCCCATGTCCTCGATCAACGCGTTTCTTCTCAAAAACAATCTGCGGATCGCGACGAATCCCTGTGTTAGCCCCGACTTCTGCCTGGACTGGCCCGAGCTTCGCCGCGAACTCACTTCCGGCGCCTCGGTCAAGGCGTACGCGAAGAGCCGCTTTGAAACCAAGGCAGGGTCCTGGACTCTCCTTGAAAACGCGCACGGCGACTGCGCCTGGCGGCTGGAGGGCCCGGGCGCGAGCGCGATGGTCCTCGCCGACGGCGTGGCGCTGCCGGGCGGGGCGTTCGCCTTCCCGGCGACGTTCGCGAACCTGCTCCAGCTCAAGAACCTGATCCAGGAGCACAATCCGCAGAGTACGATTTTCCCGACGGCCGGCGCCAAGCTGGGCCAGAGCACGCTGGGCATCGGCGCGCGTTTCACGACGCTGCACTGGCCCGCGGTGGACTGGGCGATGAGCGCGCTGAACCTGGGCGTCACCGCCAACCAGAACTCGATCCCGCGCGAACTCGTGTACGACGTGGACGTGATGCTGGGCGGCAAGCTGGACACCGTGCCGTTCCCGTTCATTGGCACCAATGTGCCGGAAGGCCACCAGGGCCAGAGCGTCGAAGGCATGAGCCACGGTTGCGTGATGGCGAAGCTGAAGACCGGCTTTCATCACCGCGGCGTCGCCTGGAGCTTCAACGCCGACCACCAGCCGATCGGCGGCAAGTTTGACGTCCGCGAGGACGCGCTGGTGAACGGCTGCGTGCTGGCGAGCTACATCACCTTCGATCTCTCGCCGGAGCTGGCGCAGACAAAGGTCCCGGCGGACGCCGAGGCATGGGTGAAGGCCAACGTGCCGGCGGACCTCGTGGCCAAGGTGAAGGCGCGCGTGAAAGCGGCCGGCCTGACGGTCAACGACGCCGAGGCGGCCAAGCTCCTCGCCTACGTCTGGCCCGCGGTGGAGAAGATGAAGCGGCGCGACGCGAAGTACGCCGCGGCGCGGGCGCGGCTGTTCACGACGCCGGCCGGTCGGACCTACCTGCGCGAGCTTTCGATCGACGAACTGCCCGGCCTGACCACGCCCGAGACAACGGCGATCATGCTGTCGCTCTGCGAAGAGCTGGGGATGCACATCAACTTCGTGGCGCCGGCATTCGGCTTCCAGAAGAACATGCCGTATCCTGACAACAACGCCCTGCGCGCGCTGATCGAGAAGCAGTGGGCGGTGTGCCGGAAGTTCGACGCCAGCATCGGGTTCCACTCGGGCTCCGGCAAATCGGCGGAGAACTACCAGGTGATGGGCCAGGTGACGGGCGGCCGGCTCGAGATCAAGACCAGCGGTCGGTACACGTACGAGATGGGCCGCGCGCTGTTCGCCTCGAAGAACGCGGCGGACCAGGCGCTGTGGCGCGACTGGTACAAGTTCACGCTGGAGCTGGCCCAGGCCGGCGCGTTCAGCACCGACCCGACCGAGCAGAAAATGGCGCGGGTGTTCATCACCGACGCGCTCGGCAAGGCCGGCAAAGGCACGGATGTCTTTGGCAGCCCGACGGTCACGCGCGCGGCGCTCGAGTCGCTGACGCCGAGCCCGGAGCACATGTTCTGGTTCGAATACAACTTCCTCTATGTGCTGGCCGGCGGCGGCCGGGCGGAGAAGGCCGCGCTCGGCGATCACACGCCGGCGGGTTACCAGCAGCGCGCCCGCTTCTACAGCATCAGCGAGGAGGGCCGCCTGAACTTCGCAAAGAACATCGCGCGTTACATCATCTTCCTGGCGCGCAACACCGCGCTGGCGTCGCACGAGACCTGTGCCGCCGCCGAGCGGCTGCTTGAGCGCTACACGTCGCTCAACGAGATGCTGAACGACATCTCCAAGTGATCCCCGCCGCGCCTAATACCTCCAGGCGCGGCACGGTTTTAAGCGGCGCGAGCAACGCCGAAGGTGCTTTGCTCGTCTGGCCGGGTCTCGCGGTCCCGGCCCCGACGGGCGCGAGCCGACCCTGAACCTCTTCCGACCATGGCCAAGACCTCCTTCATCCACGACGATTTCCTCCTGAGCACGAAGCAGGCGCGTGAGCTGTACCACCGGTACGCCGAGAACGAGCCGATCTTCGACTATCACTGCCATCTCTCGCAGCACCTGATCGCCGAGAACCATGAGTTCGCGGACCTCGCCGAGCTCTGGCTGGGCGGCGACCACTACAAGTGGCGGGCGATGCGCACCAACGGCGTCGATGAGCGCTACGCCACGGGCAACGCCTCGCCGCGCGAGAAGTTCCAGGCCTGGGCCGAAACCGTCCCGCACACGCTGCGCAACCCGCTGTACCACTGGACGCATCTCGAGCTGAAGCGGTACTTCGGGATCGACGAGCTCCTCGACGGCAAGTCAGCCGAGCGCATCTGGAAGAAGGCCAACGCCAAGCTGCCGAAGCTGCGCACGCAGGACCTCCTCACGAAGTCCAACGTCGCCGTTGTCTGCACGACGGACGACCCGGCGGACTCGCTCGAGACGCACGCGCAGATCCGAAAGAACCCGGGCAAGATGAAGACGCGCGTTTATCCGGCGTATCGCCCGGACAAGGCGCTGATGGTGGGCAATCCCGCGGTGTTTAACCCCTGGGTGGAGAAGCTCGCCGCCGCCGCGAACACGACGATCAAGTCCTTCGACGACTTGGTGACCGCGCTCAAGAAACGGCACGACGATTTTCACGCGGCGGGCTGCCGGCTCTCGGATCACGGGTTGGAGAACGCGTTGTCCGAGCCCTGCACGCTGGCGCAGGCACGGGCGGTGTTCGACGCGGCGCGCGCGGGCAAGGCGGCCGCGCCGGACGAGGCCGCGCGCTACGGCTCGTTCCTGATGTTCGAGTTCGGCCGCTGGGATGCGGCGCGGGGCTGGACGAAGCAGCTGCACCTCGGCGCGCTGCGCAACAACAACGCCCGGCTGCTGGGCAAGCTCGGGCCCGACACCGGCTTCGACTCGATCGGCGACTTCCCGCAGGCGGTCGCGCTCTCGCGCTACCTCAATACGCTCGATTCCACGAACGAGCTGCCGCGCACGATCATCTACAACCTGAATCCGGCCGACAATTACATGTTCGGCACGATGATCGGCAACTTTCAGGACGGCACGGTGCCCGGCAAGCTGCAGTACGGCAGCGGCTGGTGGTTCCTCGACCAGAAGGAGGCGATGGAGTGGCAAATCAACACGCTCTCCAACCTCGGCCTGCTCTCGCGTTTCGTCGGCATGCTGACGGATTCGCGCAGCTTCGTGAGCTATCCGCGCCACGAGTATTTCCGCCGGGTGCTCTGCAACCTGCTCGGCGCCGACATGGCGCGGGGTGAGATCCCGAACGACCTGAAGCTGGTTGGCGGGATGGTGAAGAACATCTGCTTTGCGAATGCCCGCGAGTACTTCCGCCTCGAACTCGACGCGAAGTACTCGGCCTGATTCACCCCTCCAAAAAACCACTCCATGAGTCCTGACCCGAGTACGAATTCCCCCGGCACCGGCGCCGCGAGCCGGTTCAACCAGATCAATGAAAAGATCGGCCACTACCGGTGGACGATCTGCGCGCTGGTGTTCTTTGCGACCACCATCAACTACCTCGATCGCAATGTGCTCGGGTTGCTGAAGCAGACGCTGTCCGACAGCGGCGTGTTCGGCGAGGACAAGGCCAACCAGGAGGTGATGTACGCCAATGTCGTGACCAGCTTTCAGGTCGCGTACGCGCTCGGCATGCTCGCGGCGGGCCGGTTCATCGACAAGGTCGGGACGAAGCAGGGCTACGCGGCCTCGCTGATCGGCTGGAGCCTCGCGGCGATCGGCCATGCGTTCGGCCACCACACCTGGAGCTTCGGCTTCTGGCGCGCGATGCTCGGCATCACCGAGTCGGGCAATTTCCCGGCGGCGAACAAGACGATGGCCGAATGGTTCCCGAAGAAGGAACGCGCCTATGCCACGGGTCTGTACAACTCGGGTGCGAACGTGGGCGCGATCGTGGCGCCGCTGTGCGTGCCGTGGATTGCCTCTCACTGGGGCTGGGAGTGGGCGTTCATTCTGACCGGTGCGGTGGGCCTGCTCTGGCTGGCTTTCTGGTACACGATGTACGCATCCCCGGCGGACAAGCTGAAGACCGGCCACCTCAAGCAGGCGGAGTACGACTACATTCACAGCGATGCCGATGAACAGAAGGTGGAGGCGGCGCCGGGCGCGCAGGCCAAGATCTCCTGGTTCAAGCTGCTCACCTTCCGCCAGACCTGGGCGTTCTTCTTCGGCAAGTTCCTGACCGATCCGGTCTGGTGGTTCTACCTCTTCTGGCTGCCGGCCTTCCTCGGCGGCGAGAATGCCCGCAAGGTCAAGGAGTACATGGCCGCGCATCCGGATTACACCGGCGCATCGACCGACATCCCCGGCATCATCAGCTGGCCGCTGGCGGTCGCCGTGGTGTACACCGTATCGACCTTCGGCTCGATCCTCGGCGGCTGGCTGCCGAAGTATTTCATCAACCACGGCATGGATGCCAACAAGGCGCGCAAGCTCGCGATGTTCCTCTATGCCCTCCTGCCGCTGACCGTGCTCGCGGCCTCGCGTCTCGGCCAGATCAATACGTGGTATGCCGTCGCGACGATCGCCATCGCGTGCTCCGCGCACCAGGCGTGGTCGGCGAACATCTTCACGACCGTGTCCGACATGTTCCCGAAGAAGGCCGTGGCTTCCGTCACAGGCATCGGCGGCATGGCGGGTGCCGCGGGCGGCATCCTCATCGCCCAGGCCGCGGGTCTGCTGCTGAAACACTTCACCCAGCTCGGCAAGGTCGAGGTCGGCTACGGCATCCTCTTCATCGTGTGCGGCTCGGCCTACATCACCGCCTGGATCCTCATGCACCTCCTGGTGCCGAAGTTCCGGAAGATCGAGGGCCTGTAAGCCAGGGTACCGCGAGCGCGGTCGTCCTTTCGCGCCCGGTGGCAACCGCCACCGGGCGCTTTTTTGCCCTGTCACCGCTCCTCAATCGCCCGCGGCCAAGGGGGGCGCGCTCGGGCGGGGCGCGCTGATGCGGTCGATCGCCGCGACTGATAGGGGAAACTCCGCATGCCTTGCGCGGTAATCAGGCGGCGCGGCGGGCGTCACTCGGGTTATGCCTAACGTGCTTTCTCCCGTGACCAACCCCGCGTCCCTCACCGCGGATCCCCTCTTTGTCGTCACCGTGCCGGCCGGACCGCGGGCCTCGGTCGACTCCGTATTCAGCCAGTTGGCGACGCAGTTGATGCAGCGGGACGGCACCATCGTCGCGCTGTTCATCTATGGCGATGTCGCGGCGCGCGAGCAGACCACGCGCATCATGCGCCGGTACCTGGGCTCGATCGACTGGCCGGTGCTCTGGGTGGAGGGCCGGAGCTGCAACGGCGCGTTGCTCGCCGGCGTGCAGGCGTTCGCGGTGCACGACACCGAGGTCGAGCGCGTGCTGGTCAAGGGGCGGGTGGTCGGGACCATGTACGCCGATCGCGACTGCCGGCACTGCCTCATGGCGGGGCTCGGGCCGGATGATGCGGCGGCGGGCCGTGATCTCCAGGCGCAGCAAACCTTCGAGAACCTGCGCGAGGCCTTCGAGCATTGTGACTTCGAGTTCGCGGACATCGCGCGCACCTGGTTCTACAACGAGAAGTTGCTGGACTGGTACGACACCTTCAACCGGGTGCGCACGGCGTACTATTCGGAGCGGCCGTTCCGCAGTGGCGCCGTGCCGGCGAGCACGGGCGTGGAGGCGCGCAATCCGATGGGCGCGGCCCTGGCGCTCGCGGCCTGGGCGGTCCAGCCCCTCGATGGCAAGGCGCGCGTGACGGACGTGGCGTCGCCGCTGCAATGCACGGCGCTGCAGTACGGCAGCTCGTTCAGCCGCGCGATGGAGATCGCCTCTGGCGGCGTGCGCCGGTTGCTGGTTTCCGGCACCGCGAGCATCGCCCCGGAGGGCCACTCGCTGTGGTTGGGTGATATCGAGCGGCAGGTCGACACCACGATGGAAGTGGTGAAGGCGATCCTGACGAGTCGCCGGATGCAGTGGGCGGACGTGACGCGGGCGACAGCATACTTCAAGTACCCGCTCGATGCTGCGGCGCTGGAGAAGTGGCAGGAACGTCATGATCTCGCGCTGCCGGCGGTGTACGTGCACTGCGACATCTGCCGCGACGACCTGCTCTTCGAGATCGAGCTGGATGCCTGCGCGCCGGCCAGCCGTCAGCCATAGCGGCACGTTTGGAAATTCCGGGGCGTGGGCGACGATCCTGCACCGCCGCCAGGTCGGATGATTTCTTCGGCGCCGTCGTGGCGCGGCCAATGAGCCTAGCTCAAGGCAGGTGGTCCGCGGGCGACCGGCCGTTTGATCGGCCGCGCCGATTGCGGGCAAAAAAAGCGGGGTCCCGCAGGACCCCGCCAAGAGAGAAGCGCGACGCCGGATCAGGGCAGCTCGTAGAGCTCGATCATCGCCTCACCGGTGTCGGTGCCGTCAGCGGCCTTCAGGATGACCGTGTAGCCACCGGCGGGCAGCGTGACCACGAGTCCGGCGTCCTTGCTGCCAGCGTCGAAGGCGAAGGCACTGACGCTGTCGCCCGCGGCGCGGATGGCGGCGCCGTAGTCGAGCTCGGGAATGGTGGGCTGCTGGCTGACCTGCCAGTCGTCATTGGTGACGACGACGTTACCGGCCGCGTCGTACACGGTGATGACCGGATTCTCGATGATGTCCGTGAGGCCGAACTTCTTGAGACCGGGGCCGACGCCGCGGATCAGGACAGTGCGGGAGGTGCTGCCGGCCACGTACATGCCGCCGATGAGATAGGAGCCCGAGGAGATCATGCCCCGGCTGGAGAGATTGGTGAGGCGGGCGCTCGTGTCGCTGAGCTCGTTGACGTCGTAGACCTCGATGAGCGTCTCGCCGCCGGTACCACCCGCTTCACCGTCGACCACCATGTAGGTATAGCTGCCGGGCTCGAGGGTGGTGACGAAGGCCGAGTCGGTGCTACCCGGCAGGAAGCCAAACGCGCCGGTGCGGGTGAAGACCTCGCTGAGCTCGGGAGCCCAGCCGCTGTTCTCCGCGATCACGGTGCTGCCCTTGTAGAGGAGCAGGTGCGGCTGCTTGAGGTACTTCGTGATGCCGAAGACCGTCAGCGTCGGGCCGGCGGCGCGGATCAGGACGGTGCGGGGAGCCGAGCCGCTGATCGTGAGGCCGCCGATGACCGGGTTGGCGGGGGTGACAAAGCCGCGGGTCGAGAGGTTGGCGAGCTGGCCGCGGGTGCCCGTGGTCGGGAAGGAGCTCGCGCGACCGAGCACGCCGGTGCGGCTCGAATCGACGACCGCGCCGGTGTAGCTGTCGACGACCTGGAGGAGGCCCGTGACCGGGTCAAACGACCAGACCAAGTGGGTTTCGTCCCACGTCGACGTCGAGACGACGGGATCGATCGGCAGGGAGATGCCGGCAACGGGGCTGGCGAAGTTCAGGACGCGCGCGCTCTCGTACACGCCGGCCGAGGTGCCGCTGGAGGTCGGCGCAATGCCGCGGGCCCGCAGGTAGAAGGTCGTGGACGCGGGCAGGCTGGCATTTGTGAGCTGCCAGGTGTTCGTCCCGGCGACGCGCGTGCCGGCGCCGAGGATGGACCAGGTCTCGTTGTCGCTCGAGAGCTCGAAGGTGACGCCGGTGAGCTGGCCGGAGGTGCCGGCGCGCTGCCACGAAACCGTGGTGCGATCGCTCAGCACGCCGAGCGTCTGGCGGGCGGCCTCGGTGTTGCCGATTCGAGCGAGCGCATACCGCTGCATCGTGCCGATGGCGGTGAACTTGCCGCCGAGCATCAGGCGGCCGTCGCTCTGGAGCGCCAGGGCGGTGACGGCGCCGTTCACGCCCGGGTTGAAGGTCGCGTCGACGCTGCCATTGGCCTGGAGCCGGGCGAGATTCGCGTAGGCCTGGCCGCCAATGGCGGTGAAATCGCCGGCGACGACGATCTTGCCGTCGGTCTGGAGTGCGAGCGTCCGCACCGAGCCGGTGACATTGGCCGCGGTGAACGTGGCGTCGAGCGAGCCGTCGGCGTTGAGCCGGACGACTCGGGCGGGGATGCCGCTGCCCGCGCCGGCGACGACGATCTTGCCGTCGGGTTGGACGGCAATTGCCATCGCGGGAACGAAGGCCGGGGCGCTGAACCCGGCGTCGCGGGAGCCATCGGCGTTAAGCCGGATGAGCCCGGTGAGACCGCCGGTGCCGACGAGGATCTTGTTGTCGGCCTGCACCGCGAGCGAAACGACGCCGTTGGTGAGGCTGGGATTGAAGGCGGTATCCAGTTCGCTCGCATCATTGAAGCGGGCGAGGCCGTTGCGGGCGGCGCCGGCGATGCGGGTGAACGTGCCGCCCACGAGGAAGCTGCCGTCCGGCCGCGTGACCAAGGCCTGGACGGCGCCGTCGGGGGCGGGCTGGAAGGTGGAGTTGACCGAGCCGTCGCCGTTGAGCTGGGCGAGGTTTGCCGTCGGCAGACCGCCGATGGTGGTGAAGCTGCCGCCAACCAGGACGACGCCCTTCGGGTGGAGGTTGTCGAACGGACCGCCGATGAAGGCGGAATTGTCGCTGCGCACGAAGACGTTCAGGACATTGCCGGCGATGTCGGGATTGTACGTCGAATCGAGCGCGCCGGTCTCCGAGAAGCGCGCCAGGTGGTTGCGGGCGATCTCGGTTTCGCTGCCGTTCTCCGTGACGGTGGTGAAGTAGCCGGCGATCAGGATCGACCGGTCGGATTGGAGGCCGATCGCGGCGACGGTGCCGTTGGTGGCGGGGACAAAGCTGGAGAGCGCGGTGCCGTCGCTGCCCAGACGAGCGAGGCCGAGGTGCTCCTGGCTGCTCACTTTGCTGAACGCGCCGCCGATGAGGATGAACTGGTCCCACGGTTGGACGACGATGGCGTTGACGACGCCATCCGGACTCGGATCGAAGTTCGAATCGAGGGTGCCGTCGGTATTGAAGCGAGCGATGTAGTTGCGCTCGGTGGTGCTGCTGGCCGAGTTCGGCTGCGCAGTGGTGAAGCTGCCGCCGGCGATGATCTTGCCGTCGGTCTGGAGCGCCAGGGAGTTGACCGCGCCGTTGAGCGTCGGGTTGTAGTCCTGCACGGTGCCGGAAGAGGAGACGCGCGCGATGTACGCGCGGGTGGTGGCATCGGTGGCGCTGTTCGGCGTCAGCGAGGTGAATGAGCCGCCGAGGACGACGGCGCCGTCGTTTTGGATGATGACCGCGTTGACGGAGGCGTCAGGGCTCGGATCGAAGCTGTCGGGGGCGCCCGTGGTCGGGTCGAGGCGGGCGACGTACCGGCGGGTGATTTCGCCGACGGTGGTGAACGCGCCGGCGATGATGATCTTGCCGTCGCTCTGGAGCGCCAGGTCGTAAATGCCGCCGTCGACCGCCGGCTTGAAGGTGGTGTCGAGCGAGCCGTCGAGGTTGAAGCGGGCGATGTTGTCCGGCGCGTTGTTGCGCAGGTCGGTGAACGTGCCGGCGACGATGATCTTTCCGCCGGTCTCGATGACGGCGTTGATGCGGCCCTCGAGCTTCACGACGGCGGGGTCGGGATTGAAGCTGGTGCGGAGGTTGCCCGAGCTTTCGAGCCAGGCGAAGCCGCCGAGCTGGGTGGGCGAGATCAGGCCGTTGGCGCGGACGGCCAGGGCGTTGACGGTGCCCGCGGTGTTCGTGCTCAGAGCGGTGTTGAACGTGCTGTCGGCCGAACCTTCGGGATTGAAGCGGGCGATGTTGGTGCTGGTCGCGCCGCCGAGGTCGCTGAACTGGCCGCCGACCATGATCTTCCCGTCGGTCTGGACGACGATCGAGTTGATCGTGCCGGAGACGGAGCCACCGGCGCCGGGATTGAACGGGTCGAGCGTGCCCGTCGAGGTGATCTTCGCGAAGTGATGACGGAGGACGCGGGCGGTGCTGCCGGTGGGCTTGAGGTCCACAAACGTGCCGCCGAGGACGAAGCTGTTGCCCTGGAGGGCGGTGATCGTTTCGACGCGGCCCCCGAGCTGTTCGGTGAGGTCGAGGTTCAGCGTCGTGTCGATGGTGCCGTCGGCGTTGAGCCGGGCGAAGTACTTGCGGAGGGTCCAATCGGTGGCCGCGGTCGGCTTCTTCGGTTCGAGCGTGGTGAACGCGCCACCCATGAGCAGCTTGCCGTCGGGCTGGAGCGCGAGGGCGAAGACCATGCCGTTCGGGTTCGGATCGTAGGTGGAGTCGACAGACCCGTCGGTGTTAAGCCGGGCGAGGTAGTTGCGATAGGTGATCTCAGTCTCGGAGTTCGGGAGGAACGCCTGGAACCGGCCGCCGACGATGGCCTTGCCATCAGACTGGAGCACGACGGCGAAGATATCGCTGCTCGCGTTCGGATTGTACGCCGTGTCGAGGGTGCCGTCGGCATTGAGGCGGGCGATGCGGGAGCGCGTGTAGACCGTGCCGGTGGCGCCGGGCTGCAGCTGGGTGAAGCCGCCAACGATGATGATCTGCTGGTTCGTCTGCAGCGCGATGCCCGTGACCGTCGAGTTGGTGGTCGGGTTGAAGGTGGTGTCGAGTTTCCCGTCGTTGGTAAGCCGGGCGATGTTCGCACGGGCGACCGGGTCCTCGCTGTCGGTGCCGAAGACATCGATCTTGGCAAAGGCGCCGCCGATCAGGATCTTGCCGTCGCTCTGGACGGTGATGGCGGCGACGGAGCCGTCGACCTTGACGTTGAACTCGGAGTCGACCGTGCCGTTGGCATTCAGCCGGGCGAGATTCATGCGATCATCGTCGCCGACCGTGGTGAACGAGCCGCCGATGATCACCTTGTTCTCCTTGCTCCCGTTCTGGTAGGCCATCGTGTAGACGCGGCCGTTGAGCTCGGGGTTGTAGGTGGTGTCGAGCGAACCGTCGGTGTTGAGGCGGGCGATGTAGGCCCGGGGCACGCCGCCGACGCTGGTGAAGGAGCCGCCGATGACGATCTTGCCGTCTTCCTGCACGATGGAGGCGAGCACGCGGCCGCCCTCGTCGAGCTGGAAGGCGGTGTCGAGCGCGCCGTTGGGCAGCACGCGGGCAAGGTGATTGCGCGTGAGCGGAACCGTCAGGCCGGTCGGCTGCGCGCGGGTGAAGTAGCCGCCGATGATGATCTTGCCGTCATCCTGCACCGCGAACGCCGAAACCTCGGAGTTGAGGCCCGGATAGAAGCTTTCGTCGACGACGCCAGCGTCGCTCAGCTTGGCCGCGAACGGCGTGGTCGAGACGGTGTCGCTGGCGCCGATGACCTGGGAGAATCGGCCGCCGACGAGGATGGAGCCGTCGGGGGTGACGGCGATGGTGGTGACCTGGCCGCCGATGGTCGGGTGAAACTCGGAGTCGAGGGAGCCGTCGGCGTTCAGTCGGCCGATCCGGTTGCGGGTCATGGCCGACGTGTCGGTGATCGGCTGCAGCGTGGTGAAGTAACCGCCGAGCAGAATCTTACCGTCGCGCTGGATGGCGATGGTGGTGACGCCGTCGTTGGCCTTCGGGTCGAACTCGGAATCGACGGTGCCGTTGGGATTCAGCCGGGCGACGCGGAGGCGCGTGGTGGCTTCGGGAGCGCTGATCTGCGTGAAGTTGCCGCCGACGATGATCTTGTTGTCCACATGGAGCGCGAGCGCGAGGACGATGCCGTTGATCCCGGGGTTGTAGGTGGCGTCGACCGCGCCGGCGGCGGTGAAGCGGACGATGTTCTTGCGGGCGACCCAGACGCCGTCGGCGCCCTGCGCCGAACCGAAGCTGCCGCCGACGACGATGGCGCCGTCGGTGGCCTGCAGCGCGAGTGCGAAGGCCTGTGGGGTGGGCTTGATCGTGTCGGTCAGGCTCTCGCCGATGCCGGCTTTGAAGGAGGAGTCGACCGTGCCGTTGGCATTGATGCGGGCGACGCGCTTGTGGCTCTCGCCGCCGACGGTCGTGAAATCGCCGACGATGACGATCTGGCCGTCGGACTCGATGGCGACCGCACGGACGGCGCCGTTGACGTCGGGATTGAAATTGGCGTCGAGGGTGCCGTCGGTGTTGAGGCGCGCGAGGTTGTGGCGTGGCCAGGTGACGCCGCCGTTGGGCGTGAAGTTGGCAAATTGACCGGCGACGATGATCTTGCCGTCGCCCTGCCGGGCGAGCGCGTACACGTTACCGTCGACATTGGGATCGAAGCCATCGGCGGCGGTAGGGGTGTAGGTCTGGCCGAAAGCCGCGGCGGTGGCCACGGTCAGGGCAAGGCAAGCCAAGTGCAAATGCCGCAGAAGACCGCGGGGAGACGGAGCGAGGAGCATGGAGGAGAGAACGAAAAACAGAGTGGAAAGGCGCGAGGTTGGGGCGTGGGTCGGATGAAGGCAAGCGGGGTGTCAGCCAGAGGGAAGACAGGGTGTTCCAACCGCGAGCAGATGAGGCGACAAAAAGCCGGCCGAAGGCAGGGCGATCAGCATGGGAATCGATAAGAGCCCGACAAGGCAGGCGGGTTCCGGAAAAAGCGGGTCAAGCCCTGGGGCGACCGGTTCCGCAGCTAGGGAATGGGCACGGGTTTGGGCGGCGGGTTAAGCTGCACGACGAGGTTGGCGACCGTGATCAGCGCGCCGCCGACGAGGAGCGTCCAGGTGACGGTTTCGTTGGCGTAGGCGATCCCGCCCCAGACGGAGAACAGGGCCGGCAGGAACAGGGCCATAAGCGAGCTGAAGATTGGTTCGACGCAGTAGATGAGCCCGGCTTCGGTGGCGGTGATCTTGGGCTGCCAAGTGTTCATCAGCGAAAACGCCGCGATCGTGCACAGGAACGTCAGGGCCAGCGTGAGTCCGACCCAGGTGGGGGAGGAGAACGGGATCACGAGAGCTTGGGCGTGGGGCATGGTGACGAGAGCCAGCGCCGCGAAGATCACCGCCTCGGTGGCGAAGATGACGAAGGTCAGCCGGGCGGGATCGTTGACGGAGTACTTGGGGCGCTCGAGCCAGAGGATCTGGCCCATGAAGAACAGCGAGCAGAGCAGGGTTTCCCACTCGCCGCGGCCGAAGCGCATTTCCTGCCAGTCGAAGCGCCCGAGAATGGCGACGCCGGCCAGGACGAGCACACACGCGATCCAGACACGCGGGCCGGGGTTGCGGCGGCGATGGAAGGCGACCCAGACCGGGATTAGCACGGCGTAGAGCTGGGTCAGGAAGGCGGAGGTGCTGGCGGCGGTAAACTGGAGGGCGTCGTTCTGCAGCAGCATGCCGGCGGCGGCGAAGCAGCCCATGGTGACGCCCTGTTCCCATTCGAGCCGGGAGGTGCGGAGCAGTTTGCGCCCATGCCAGACGGCGAGGACCAAGACGGCGAGGGCGAAGCGCGGCGCGACCGTGTAGATGGCGGAGAACCACGTGCTGGCCTCGGGCAGGAGCTTCGCGTGCAACAGCGTCACCGTCTTGATCACAGGGAAGCTCAGCCCCCACATCAGATTGGCGAGGAGCAGCATCAGGATGGCGACCTGCCGCTGGTTGGCGTGGGGCTGACTCATGCAAAAACGCGAACGCTGCCGGTGCCGGCGGATTGCGCCAAGTGAATTGAGCGCGGGCGCCGGCCCGCGAAATGGGTAGGCCGCAGGGCGAGTCTTTTATTGCAGCTGGCAAGCGACTTCGTGTAACGGACTTGTTTATTGGAATTTAGGAAATCACCGACCCCGTGAAAACCTCGACCCTGGTATTGGGCATCTCGCTCGTGGCGAATGCCGGCATCGTGACCGCCATTGCCTTGCGCCCCTCGCTCGCGCCCGAGTCGGTGCAGGCGGCCATAGGGCTCGCCCCGACGACTCCGGTCGCCAAACCGGCCCCGGCGGCGAAAGCGCCGCGCCCGGCGCCGACGGCCGGGTTATGGGACAAGTTGCGCGCGGCGGACCTGCCCACGCTGATTACCCGCCTGCGCGCCGCGGGGCTGTCGAACGAGGTGATCCGGGCGGTGGTAAGCGCCGAGCTGGACGCGCAGTTTGCGCCGCAGTTTGAAGCATTATCGGCGCGCCTGTGGCCGGCCGAGTACTGGAAAGGCTCCGTCCTGATGGCGGGTTCAGCGTTGCTCGGTGAATTGGAGTCACTCTATCGGGAGCGCGCGGCCCTGCAGCGAAGCCTGTGGAAGGAGCTGCCGCGGGCCAACGACGATGTGAACGCCGCACAGCGGCGACGCTTCGGCAACATGCCGGCGGCCAAGGTCGAGATGGTCGAGCGGATCGAAGACGATTACCGCGACATGGAGCGACAGCTGCGGGCGGCGATGGGGCAGATCACGCTGCCCGAGGACGAGGCGCGACTCGCCCTGCTGGAGCGGGAGCGCAAGGCGGACCTAGCCGCGGTGCTTTCGCCCGAGGAGCTCGCGGACTTTGAGCTGCGGAGCTCCCCAGTGGTGGCGCAGCTGCGCACGACCCTCACGGTCATGGATGCGACCGAGGCGGAACTGCGCACGATCTATGGCGTGCTGGCGCCGATGCAGAGCGTTCTGTATCCCCGGAATGGTGACGCGGAGATCTACCGGCGGCGGCAGGAGGCGCAGACCCAGGCGGGCGAACAGCTGAAGGCGGCGTTGGGGGAGGCGCGCTATGCGGAATACGTCCGTGCCAACGATCGCGAATACCAACAGTTGTACCGGCTGGTGAGCAGCGGCGAGTGCACCCTCAGCGCCGCTAACGAAGCCTTTGCCTTGCGCGACAAGATCACGGCGGAGTCGCAGGCCATCGGGGCCAATACGGAGCTCAATGCGGAGGCCAAGCGCGCGGCGCTCCAAGCGCTGGCCCAGAACGCGCAGCTGCAGTATGCGACATTGCTCGGCGAGAAGGTGAGCGCCCGTTTCGTCAATTCGCTTGGCTGGCTCAATGGCATCAAGGGTGGCGCCGCCGTGACGGTGCGGCCGGAGGGCGGCGTTATCTATCGCTCGATTCAATCCCCCCGTCGCTGAATCCCCATGAAACTCATTTTCCGATTGGTCCTGATGGTGTCGTTGCTGGCCAATGTCGCCCTCCTGGGCGTGTTGGTGGCAGCCAAGCGTGGGCCGGCGGCCGGTCCGGCCTCGCCGGCTGTCGGCGCGCCGGCGGAGCGCCAGGTGGCGCCTTCGCCCGGCGAGCTGTGGACCGCGCTGCAGAGCGACGACCTGCCGGAGTATGCGACCCGGCTGCGCGAGGCGGGCTTTCCTCCGCACGTGGTCCGCGCGCTCGTGCGCCAGAGGATAGAGGCGCAGTTTGCCGAGCGCCGGAAAGCCCTGGACGAGGGAAGCCAAAACGAGGCGTTCTGGAAGGTGGCGTCACTCGATCCCCGCCGGACTGCCGCCCGCCGCGCGCTGGCGCGGGAGGAGGCGGCGGCGTTGCGGGCGGTGTTGGGCGACGAGGCCGCCGATGGCATGCAGGCGACCTATGAGAGTCGCGGCCTGGGCGGGGTGGCGCCGGAAAAGAAGGCGCAGGTCCGGGAGGTGATGCGCGAACTCAATGATCGCCGCAGCGATCTGTTCGCCGCGGGCACGGTCGGACCAGGAGGGCAGCAGGAGTTGCGTGCCCTCGAAAAGGCAGCCCGCGACAAGATTGCCGCCATTCTCAGCCCGGCCGAGATGCAGCAGTACGAGCTGGCGACGAGCCGCACGGCGGAGAGCATGCGCCTTGAGCTGTCGGTCTTCAATGCGACGGAGGCGGAGTTCAAGGCGGTGTACGAAATCCGGCGCGCCTTTGAGGACCGGCTCGAACTCGACCGCGCGGCGTTCACGCCGGAGACCGCGCGCCAGCGCGAGGTCGCCCAGCGCGAGATGAACGAGCAGATCAAGCTGGCGCTCGGGGCGGAGCGCGCGGCGGAGTACGAGCGGGCGACGGACTACAGCTACCGGCAGACCAGCCAGCTGGTGGCGCGGCTCGAGTTGCCGGCCGAAACGGCCGGGCAGTTGTACGCGATCCAGAAGGAATTCCAGCAGCGGCGCCAGGAAGTTGGCAAGGGCGCCACCTCGCGCGAAGAGATGATGGCGCGGATGCAGGCGCTCCAGCAGGAGGCGCTGACGAAGGTTACGCCCCTGCTCGGCGGCGAGCGCGGCGTCACCGCGTACAAGCGCTACGGCGGGCAGTGGATCGAGAACCTCGTGCCGCGGATGTCGCCGGCCCGTCCCGCCGCGACGCACTGAGTCGCGCGCCGCGTCCGGACACAAAAAAGCCGCCGCGGAAACCGCGGCGGCTGGAAAGAGGAGCGAAACGCTTATTCGAGGTTGTTCGAGACCAGCTTGGTCATCTCGAACATCGAGACCTTCGACTTGCCACCGAAGACGGCCTTCAGCTTGTCGTCGGCGTTGATCTGCGTCTTCACCTTCTTGTCCTGCAGACCGTTCTTCTTGATGTACGCCCAGAGCTTCTTGGTCAGCTCGGTGCGCGGGAGCGGATTCGAACCAACGACAGCGGCGAGCTTCTCGTTAGGCTGAACCGGTTTCATGAACGCGGCGTTCGGTTTGCGGGCAGATTTCTTAGCCATAATGGTTGTTTTGTTTGGAGTGTTTTCCCTCTAAAACATCGCACTTCTAGAGGGAAGGAGTGCGGTTTGCATAGGAAAATCTGCAGGTATCCCGAGGGGGAATGCCTCACGTTCCGAGGTGATTTTGGGCTTGAATCCGAGGGCGGATCGCCCGGGAAGCCGCGCCCGCGCCGTCGGAAAGCGGTGACGCGCGGGCCCGTCACGCGCGTTCGTCGACCTGCACGAACTGCCGGTGCAGGGCCGCGTACGTGCCGCCCGCGGCGACGAGCGCCGCGTGTGTACCGCGTTCGATGATACGCCCGCGGTCGAGCACCAGCACGAGGTCGGCGTGCCGGATCGTGCTGAGCCGGTGCGCCACGACCAAGCTGGTGCGGCCGCGCAGCAGCCGGGTCAGCGCGTGCTGCAGCCGGGACTCGGTGAGCGCATCGATCGCGCTGGTCGCCTCGTCGAGAATCACCAGCCGCGGGTCGGCGAGCAGGGCGCGGGCGAAGCACACCAGCTGCCGCTGGCCGACCGAAAGACCGGCGCCGCGCTCTCCCACCTCGGTGTCGAGCCCGCGGGGCAGGCTCTCGAGGAGGTCGAGGCAGTCGAGTTCGGCCGCGGCCGCCCGCACCTCGGCGTCCGTCGCCTCCGGCCGGGCGAGCCGGATGTTGTCCGCCACGGTGCCGCTGAAGAGAAAGTTCTGCTGCGGCACGAGCCCCATCTGCCGGTGCAGCGAGTGGCTCGTGAGGGTGCGGATCTCCCGGCCGTCGAGCCGGATCTCGCCCGCGGTGGGGAGATAGAACTTGGCCACGAGATTGATGATGGAGCTCTTGCCGCTGCCGGTGTGGCCCACGAGCGCGATGGTCTGGCCGGGCTCCGCGGTGAAGCTGACGTCGTGCAGGACGGGCCGCGCGGGATCGTAGCCGAATGTCACCTGGCGGAACTCCACGCGCAGTCCCGTGCTGCCGCCGGCCGACCGCGGGTCGGGCAATGCCGTGGCGGCGGGATCGTCCTGCCAGTCCGGCGGCGCATCGATCAGGCGGAACACGCGCTCAGCGCCGGCCATCGCCACGAGCGCCTGGTTGTACTGGTTCCCGATCACCGCGATCGGCGAGAAGAAGAAATTGGAGAGGAAAAAAAACTGGATCAGCGCGTCGAGCGGCATGGCACCGTCGAGCACGCGCCAGCCGCCGAAGAGCAGGAGGACGGCAACGAAGAACTGGCTGTTCAGCTCCAGCAGCGGCGTGAGGATCGCGGACGTGCGGGCGAGCGCGACATTGAAGCGCGCGTGGTCCGCCAGCAGTCCGCGGAACAGGCCCGCGTTGGTCTCCTGCCGCACGAAGCCCTGCGTGACGCGGATGCCGTTGACCGATTCGGCCAGCGTCGCGGTCACGCGGCTGAAACTCTCCTGCGAGGCGCGGGTGAGGTGGCTCAGGCGGACGCGGAAGCGGCGGTTCACGCTCCACAGGACCGGCGCGAGTCCGAGCACGACGAGGAACAGTACCCAGTCGCACTGCAGCATGACGATCGCGGTGAACAGCATCTGGCCGAGTTGGATCGCGCTGACGAAGAGCACGTCCTGGATGCCGACCCGCAGCGCCTCCACGTCGCTGGTGACGCGGCTGATGATCCGGCCGAGCTTCACGCGCTGGAAGAAGCTCATCGGCTGCCGGATGGTCTGGCGAAAGATATCCGCCCGCAGCCCGTTGACCACGGTCTCGCCGATCTCGAGCGCGTAGCGTTGCCGCCAGTGGAACATCACGTCGGTCACGAGCGCCAGGACGCCGTAACCCAGGACCACCCAGGGCAGCCTCCCGAGGTCGCGATGGGCAATCGGGCCGGAGATGATCGTGGCCGACGCCCACACGAGCGCGGGCAGTTGCGCGGATCGCAGCAGGGTGAGGACGAAGAGGGCGGTGCGCTTGCGCCGCACCGGCGCGGTGTAGCCGAAGAGCCGCCGGATGAGCCCCCACTCGAGCGGGCGAAACTGCTCCTCGTCGTCGTCCTCGTCGCGCACGCGGCGCACGAGGCCGACGTCCCGGATTTCGGGCACGCGCGGGGTGGAGCGTTCGGGCGGCGTGGTCATGGCGGATCAGTTCGGGCGCTGCAGTTCGCGGCTGTCGACGAGCTGCAGGTTGGCCACGTGGAGGTACGGGCCCGGTTCGCGCATGAGCTGCTCGTGCGTGCCGCGCTGCACGATCCGGCCGTCCGCGAGGACGATGATGAAGTCGGCCCGCCGCAGCGTGCTCAGGCGGTGCGCGACGATGAACGTGGTGCGGCCGGCGATGGCGCGGTCGAGCGCCTCGAAGATCTCGTGCTCGGTCGCGCTGTCGATCGCCGCGGTGGGATCGTCGAGCAGCAGGATGGCGGGTTCGAGCAGGACGGCGCGGGCGATGGCGAGTCGCTGCCGCTGGCCCCCGGATAGGCTGTTGCCGCTCTCGCCGAGGATGGTGTCGTAGCCCTGCGGCAGGCGCTGGATGAACTCGTGGGCGGCGGCAATCCGGGCCGCGCGTTCGATCTGTTCGCGCGTGGCCTCCGGGTGGCCGAAGGCGATGTTGGCGGCGATCGTGTTCGAGAACAGGAAGCTCTCCTGGAAGACGAGCCCGATGTTGCGGCGCAGGTCGTCGAGGTGCAGCTGGCGCGCGTCGACGCCGTCGAGGAGGATCCGGCCCGCCGTCGGGTCGTAGAACCGCGGGATCAGACTCATCAGGACGCTCTTGCCGGCGCCGGTGGCGCCGAGGATCGCGACGCACTGGCCGGGCCGGACGTCGAGGTCGATGTCGCGCACGACGGCCTCGGCGCCGTCGTAGGCGAAGGAGACGTTCTCGAAGCGGACCGCGCCCTCCAGCCGGGGCCGGCGGACGGGGGCCGGGGCGTTGCGCACCTCGATCGGCGCGTCGAGGATCTCGAACACGCGGCGGGCGCCGATGAGCGACTGCTGCACGCTGTTCACAATCGCGGCGACGTTGTTCACCTGCCCGGAGAACTGCTCCAGGAGGCCGGCGAACACGACGAGACCGGTGCCGAGCGGCAGCTGGTCGTGGGCGACGAGCCAGCCGCCGTAGCCCAGCAGCACCATCATGTTGATGCGGGTGAGAAAGCCGACGGCCGGGGAGAACAGGCTCATGCGCCAGAAGATCGCGTGCTGCTGTTCCAGGCAGGCGCGGTTCGCCTGGTCGAACACCTCGCGCCGCTCGGCCTCGCGGCCGAACGCCTTCGTGACGCCCACGCCCTGGATGCTCTCGGAAAGCACCTGCACCATGCGTTCCACGAGTGTGCGGTTGTGCGCCATCTGGGGCTGCACCTGGCGCGAGAACCAGGCCGACATCAGCCAGAGCAGCGGGGTGGTGGCGAGGCAGGCGATCGTGAGGCCGGGGCTGAGGCCGATCATGTAGATGACGTAGACCGTCAGCGACACGCCCATGATCACGCTTTGGATCAGCACCTGGTCGACGAACATCCGGACGGCCTGCACGTCGCTCGTGATCCGCGTGATGATCGAGCCGGTGGTGTTGGCGTCGAAGAACCGGAAGCTCAGGCGCTGGAGCTTGTCGTATACCTCGGCGCGCAGGTCGACGACGAGCTTCTGCTGCACCAGCCGGTTGACCGACACCGCATAAACGTAGTTCAGCACCGCGCGGCAGAGCGCCAGCGCCAGGATCAGGCCCGCCAGCAGCAGGAGCACTCGAAACGCCGGCCAGTCCTCGGGCAGTGACAAGTGCAGCCGGTTCGGCCCGAGCGGCACGTCCTGCACCTTGTGGCGGATGTAGTCGATGCCGAGGCCGGTGAAACTCAGGCCGACGATGCCGAGGGTGAGCAGCACAAGCTGAATCACCAGCACCTGCACGCAGTGTCCGCGATAACGCCAGGCGAGCCCGAACAGGCGGCGCACCAGCGCCCAGTTCGAAGGCGGCGCGATGGTCGTGGTGGAACGGGCGGGCATGGGAACGCGTAACGTAACCGCGTTTTTCGCGGGCGCACGAAAAACCTCGGGCGGGGCGTGCCTCGGGCGCTGACGAGCAACGACCTCAGTCCCGCGGGCAGGTGAACGCCCCGGGTCCGCCCGTGTCGGGCGGGCCAGCGCGGTCAGCGGTTGCGACCGCGCTGCCGCAGGTCCTGCAGGTCCTGCCGGGTGGGGGCCGCCGGCATCGCGCCCGGCTGCATCTGCCCCTGCGTCTGCGCAGCCTGCTCGCGCAAGGCGCGACGGCGGGCCACCTCGGCGGCGACGGCTTCGAGGCGCTTGGACTCCGACTCCGCCGTCGGATTCAGCCGCACGGTGCTGATCACCTGCGGAAGCACGTTAGGCGCGCCGGTCGGCGGCGGCGGAATGGCCGTCACCGCCGCGCCGGAAGAGGAAACCTTGGTCACCTTCAAGGGCAGCGTTAACGTCTGTCCGGCATGCTCGACCGTGATGGTCTCGCGATCCTTGTCGTCCCCCTTGACGGTGACATCGAGGCTGGCATCGCGTTCGCCGACCTTCAGCCAGGCGCCCACGGTGCGCGAGGGCTGGATGGTCTTGATGATGCGGTACTGGCGCACGTTGCCGATGGTCGTGACGCCGCGGAACTCGACCGGCGTGTTGGCGGCGGGGGCGTTTGCCGCCGAGGCCGAGGGCAGAAACGGGGATACCTTGATCAACTCCGCCTGCGCAGCCGCGATTGCTCCAGTGCAGGTGAGGAGCAGGGTCAACCGGCGGAGGAACGGGGTCGAAATCGGCATGGCGAGACGGTGACTAATAGGTTGGGCGCCCGGCGCGTCAAGTGACGGGCGGCAGGCGGAACGACGCAGGATGGACCCCGGCCGTTACAGCAACGTTCCGTGCAGCACGGCGTACGCGGTGGTGAAGTAGATCACGAGGCCGGTCACGTCGACGAGCGTGGCGACAAACGGCGCGCTCGAAGTGGCCGGATCCAGCCCGAGTCGCTTCAGGCCCAGCGGCAGCATCGAGCCGATGAGCGAGCCCCAGAGCACGATGCCCACGAGCGTCAGCCCCACGGTGGAGGCGACGAGCAGCCAGTGCGGGCCGTAAATGTTCGTGAACTGGGACCACACGGCGATGCGCAGAAAGCCGATCGCCCCGAGGATGAGACCCAGCATCGTGCCGGCGGCGAGTTCGCGCCGCATGACCCGCCACCAGTCGCGCAGCTTGAATTCCCCGAGTGCGAGGGCGCGGATGACCAGGGTCGCCGCCTGCGAGCCGGCGTTGCCGCCGGAGCTGATGATCAAGGGTACGAAAAGGGCCAGCACGACAGCCCGCGCGATCTCGTCCTCGAAGTAACTCATCGCGGTCGCAGTGAGCATCTCGCCGAGAAACAGCACCACCAGCCAGCTTGCGCGTTTCCGCACCATCCGGGAGAGCGCGATCGTCGTGTAGGGTTCCTCGAGGGCTTCGGTGCCGCCGAGCTTCTGGATGTCCTCGGTCGCCTCCGCCTCCGCCACGTCGAGCATGTCGTCGACCGTGATGATGCCAATCGGTTTGCGGGTGCCGTCGACCACGGGCAGCGCGACGCGGTCGTACTTCTTGAACAGCATCAGGGCCGTCTCCCGGTCGGCCGTCGGCTCCAGCGTCGTGTAGTTGCCGTCGAGGAGCGTGCTCACCTGGGCATCCAGCGGCGCAAGGAGGAGCCGCCGCACTCGCAGGTCGTCGACCAAGTGGCCCTCGGCGTCCACGACGAAGATGATGTTGAGCGTCTCGCGGTCGTAGCCGTGTTCGCGCACGTAATCGAGCGACTGGCGGACCGTCCATTCCGGTCGCGCGGTCACGAAATCCAGCGTCATCATCCGGCCCACGCTGTGCTCCGGGTAGGCGAGGAGGGCCTTCGCAACCTTGCGCTCGTCGGGATCGAGCATCCCGAGCATCTGCATGGCGAGCTCGAGCGGCAGCTCGTCGAGGAAGGCGGTGCGGTCGTCGGGTGACAGCGCGTTGAGCAGCGCGGCGGCCTGCTCCTGGCTGAGGAGGCGGAGGAGCTTGCGCTGGTCGGCCACGGCCAGGTGGGCGAAGGTGGTGGCGGCGAGTTCCTGGGAGCCGGCCCGGAACAGCGTGGCGAGTTGGCTGAGCGTGAGCTCGGCGAGGATCGGCGCGAGGTCCTTGGCGAGCCAGTGCGCCGTGTACTTCTTGAGGCCGACCAGATCGTTGCGATCAATCAGCGCGCCGATTTCGGCGCGCACGTGGGCGTGGTTGGGCATGGGGAACAGGGGCGGGAAGCGGTGACTCACCGGCGCGCGGTGGGGCGGGCGGAGATCGTGGCCAGCAGCAGGGTGAAGAAGCAGAGCACCAGGTTCTGCAGCGGGAGCTGCAGCGGCGTCGGCAGCGCGTAGATGATGCAGACCGCGGGGACCCAGACGCCCAGGTTCGAGAGGAGGACCGGGAGGACGCGGCGGCGGTACCACTGGCCCTGCCGCATGTCGGCGAGCAGCACCGTGCCCCGGAAGCGGGTCTCGATCCACTCGTACACCACGACGGTGACCGGCACGGCGAAGACTGGGCAGTACACGAACTGGTCGAGCGCCATCTTCGTGACCACGGTGCCGACCTCGTTGCCGCTGCCGACGACGAACGCCAGGAACCGGTACCAGAGGTCGACCTCGAGGCCCTTGTAGGCCCAGAATGCGATGAGGGTGGCGCCGCCGGCCAGGGTGAAACGATCGCGCGTGGCGCGCCGGCACCGCAGGTAGAGGAAAGGGATCACGCCGCCGCAGAGTCCGGTCGACACGATGCCGAACATCACGCCAGCGCGCTCATGCAGATGCGCGAGGGCGTTGATCGCGCGTTGCGAGGGGGCGTGCTGGTAGTACGCCACCACGATCAGCAGCGCGAGCAGCTGCAACACGAGGCCGGGCGCAAGATTGGCGCGGGCGCCACGCAGGCCCGCGCGCCAGGGCGCTTCGGCAGGGTTGAAGGACGTCGGCATGAAATCGCCGAGCTTCGCCGGAGGTGGGCACCCGCGCCAGCGGAAATCGGCCGTGGCGGGCGGTCCCCGGTGGTGACCGCTGTTGGGCGCTCAGGCGTAGAGCGCACGCAACCCGGCGCGGAAGGCGTCGGGCAGCACGTTGTAATGGTCGCGGCCGGCAAAGCGGGCCGAGATCACCACGAGCTCCGGCAGCGGCGTGGCGGCAAGCTGGCGCTCCAGCAACGCGAGATCGGTCGCCATCGACTCGGTGTCCTCGGCGCCGGCTGAGAGATGCAGCCGGGCCCGCAGGGGCGAGCCGGCGCGCTGTCGTGCCGCCACGCTCCCCAACACGGCGCGTTCGTCCCACCACAGCGAAGGGGCGCTCGCGAGCACGCGGTCGAAGAACGGTCGCGGCCGGAACAACGCGTGGACTGCAACGAGCGATCCCAGCGAATGCCCCGCGATGCCGGCATGGCCGGGCGCGATGGCGTAGCGCCGGGTGAGCTCGGGCCACAGCGTATCGGCGAGAAACGCGAGGAAGGCGTCGGCCCCGCCGCTCTCCGGCTCGGTCGCCAGACGGGTGGGCGTGTAGTCCCGCACGCGGCGGTTGCCCGGACGCGTGTAGCTCGCGCCGTAACCCACGCCCGCGAGGAGCAGGGGCGGAAAATCACCCGCGGTGCGGCCCGCCCGATAGGCCTCGACGGCGGCAGGAAACTGATCGTCGCCGTCCATGAACAGGACCGCGGGAACGGCACCGACCGATGGGTCGGGCGCGTGCACGTGGATCGGGTAGGTCGTGCCGGTTTGTGGCGAGGGCAGGGAGAAGGCCGGGGCGGGCATGCGGCTCACCATGGCATGGTTTTTCGGTTTCGAAATTCAGGAATGCCGGTTCATCGGGAGTACCCGTCTGGCGACGGCATGATTAGGGGACGACAATTCAGAGGTGGAGGGGACAGTCGGTGGAGAGGCAAATGGAGCAATCAGATGGATGAGTTTACCCCGTGGTCGGTCGCACCGAGCTTCGGGGAGGTGCCGCCGCTGGGAAGCGCAGCCGCGGCGGGGACCCTGGCATCGTTGGGTGAGCGCGGGAGCGGCGGGCCTGCGGGAGTTCCCGTAGTTTGCCCGGCAATTCCCGGCCGGCGCCCCAGTCTGGCCCCCGGCCGCGGGGAGGAGAATGCCCTAGGTAGTTCCACGGACCGAGCGGGGAGGCACGCCGCCGGAAATACCCTCCGCTCCTTGGCTGCCGGCCACTTGCGACAGCTGTAGCCATTTTCCTGCATCAGGTACGTACCCCGGCTGGCCGAGGCGGTGGAAACAGCGGACCGGGAGAGACCCTAGGCGTTTGGGGGCAAACCCTCAACGGGTTCCCGTACGCGTACTTGCGTGAGTGGACGAATACTGGAAACCCCGGCCTGAGGCTACCCTCTGGCCATGCTTTCAACGCCACGAGTCGCCAGTCTGAACCGCCTCATCCGCGGGTTGGCGTTCGTGGTCGCAATCTTCGCGGGGCTCAGCGCCCAAGCCGGTATCAAGTCCGAGCGTACGCTGGCCGCGATTCTCAAGCACACACCGGCGTCGACCATCGTGGCGACAGGCGAGCAGATTCGGGCTGCCGAACACGCCGCCGCGTCTATTCCCGGGGCCGAAGCGATGTGGGGCGTGGGCGAGTCGATGGCGCCACTTTACTCCTCGCGCACCGCCATCGTCGTGGCGCCGATCAAGTTCAGCGACCTGCGCAAAGGCATGACGGTCGTGTACGTCAGCCGCCGCGGCAACATGGTTTGCCACTCGCTTACGGGTGATTTGCCGAAGGGTTGGATCGCGCAGGGCGTGAACAACGACGAAGAGGACGACGATCTCGTGACCGCCAACAACCTCGTGGGCGTGATCGTCGGAGCCTACTCGGAGATGCCTTCCGAATTTCGCACCATGCTGGCGAAGCAACTGATCGCCAAGGGCCGGCTGCCGGCCGGCCAATCCTGATTCTTCGGGGCTAAACTGTGTGGTATGGACCGCGGGCGCGAGTCGCCCGCGGTTTGTTTTTGGATTGATTCGGCCCGGGCGAATTGCGCCGCAGACGCCATGCGAAAGGAACAGCGCTCGTGGCCGCCGCATATCCCTGCCGGCGGCCATCGCCGCCGCCGGCTACGATCGGGGACGGGAGCGGTGGGTGCGCCGCGGGCGACGCTTGAGATCGAGGCGGGCTGAGGCTGAGGCGGCCGCAATCGGTCCCTCGCGCTCCCGGCGGACACCGGGTCGAATCCGTCGCGCCCGGCATCGGCCTCACGACTGGCCGAGGCCGCATCCGCGGTTAGGCGGAATCAAATCGTTCCGATCGGAAATTCTCCGGTGGGTGGACCCGAACTTCCCGGCGCTAACTCCGGGAGTTTTCGGAGCACAAATGCCTTCCCGTTGCGCGGAGCCGGGACTTGGTTCTGGGCCGCTAACGGAGGCGTCAGTTCCCATGCCGGACCGGCCGAGAGTCCCACCCACGGATCCCACACCCCGTGCGTCGGCCGGTCCGCTCTCTCTTCCCAGCACCGCCACAGTCCCTTCCCTTGTATGGTTTCCCTTATCGCCCTGCCGAGCCGACTCGACAAACGTCAGCTGGCGAACGCGCTGTCCAGTCTGCGCAAAGGTGACTTTTCGGTGCGCATGCCGACGGGCCTCACGGGGCCGGACGGCCAGATCGCGGATGAGTTCAATGAGTTGGTGGAGATCAACCGCCGGCTCGCGGACGAGCTCGAACGGATCAGCCAGGCGGTCGGCAAGCAGGGCCAGATCTCGCAGCGCGCCAGCATTGGCAAGGTATCGGGGGCGTGGCAGGAGGCGGTGGTTTCGGTCAATTCGCTGATCAACGACCTCGTGCACCCGACCTCCGAGATGGCGCGCGTGATCGGCGCCGTCGCCAAGGGCGACCTCTCGCAGAGCGTGGCGCTGGAGATCCAGGGGCGTCCGCTCGAGGGCGAGTTCCTGCGCATTGCGCGCACGGTGAACACGATGGTCGACCAGCTCTCGTCGTTCGCGTCGGAGGTGACGCGCGTGGCGCGCGAGGTCGGCACCGAGGGCAAGCTGGGCGGCCAGGCTCAGGTGCCGGGTGTCGCGGGCACGTGGAAGGACCTCACCGACTCGGTGAACTCCATGGCTGGCAACCTCACGGCCCAGGTGCGTAACATCGCCGCGGTTACCACCGCCGTCGCCAACGGCGACCTCACCAAGAAGATCACGGTCGACGTGAAGGGCGAGATCCTGGAGCTGAAGAACACCGTCAACACGATGGTGGACCAGCTGAACTCGTTCGCGTCGGAGGTGACACGCGTGGCGCGCGAGGTCGGCACCGAAGGCAAGCTGGGCGGCCAGGCCGACGTGCGTGGCGTCGCGGGCACGTGGAAGGACCTGACCGACAACGTGAACTTCATGGCCGGCAATCTCACCGGCCAGGTGCGCAACATCGCGGCGGTGACGACGGCGGTGGCGAACGGCGACCTCACGAAGAAGATCACCGTCGAGGTGCGCGGCGAGATCCTGGAGCTGAAGAACACCATCAACACGATGGTCGACCAGCTCTCGTCATTCGCGGCCGAGGTGACGCGCGTGGCGCGCGAGGTCGGCACCGAAGGCAAGCTGGGCGGCCAGGCGGACGTGCGCGGCGTGTCGGGCGTGTGGAAGGACCTGACCGACAACGTAAATTTCATGGCCGGCAATCTCACCGGCCAGGTGCGCAACATCGCGGCGGTGACGACGGCGGTGGCGAACGGCGACCTCACGAAGAAGATCACCGTCGAGGTGCGCGGCGAGATCCTGGAGCTGAAGAACACCATCAACACGATGGTCGACCAGCTCTCGTCATTCGCGGCCGAGGTGACGCGCGTGGCGCGCGAGGTCGGCACCGAAGGCAAGCTCGGCGGCCAGGCGGACGTGCGCGGCGTGTCGGGCGTGTGGAAGGACTTGACCGACAACGTGAATTTCATGGCGGCGAACCTGACGAACCAGGTGCGTAACATCGCCGACGTCACCAAGGCCGTCGCCGCGGGCGACCTCTCGAAGAAGATCACGGTCGACGTGAAGGGCGAGATCCTGGAGCTGAAGAACACCGTCAACACGATGGTGGACCAGCTGAACTCGTTCGCATCAGAGGTGACGCGCGTGGCGCGCGAGGTCGGCACCGAGGGCAAGTTGGGCGGCCAGGCGGACGTGCGCGGCGTCTCCGGCACGTGGAAGGACCTCACCGACTCGGTGAACTCGATGGCGGGCAATCTCACCGCCCAGGTGCGCAACATCGCGGCGGTGACGACCGCGGTCGCGACGGGCGACCTGACGAAGAAGATCACGGTCGACGTCCGCGGCGAGATCCTCGAGCTGAAGGACACGATCAACACCATGGTCGTGCAGCTGAACTCGTTCGCGTCGGAGGTGACGCGCGTGGCGCGCGAGGTTGGCACCGAGGGCAAGTTGGGCGGCCAGGCGGACGTGCGCGGCGTGTCGGGCGTGTGGAAGGACCTGACCGACAACGTGAATTTCATGGCCGGCAACCTGACCTCGCAGGTGCGCAACATCGCGGCGGTGACGACGGCGGTGGCGAACGGCGATCTCTCCAAGAAGATCACGGTCGATGTGAAGGGTGAGATACTGGAGCTGAAGAACACCATCAACACGATGGTGGACCAGCTGAACTCGTTCGCGTCGGAGGTGACGCGCGTGGCGCGCGAAGTCGGCACCGAGGGCAAGCTCGGCGGCCAGGCCGTCGTGCGCGGCGTCTCCGGCACCTGGAAGGACCTGACCGACAACGTGAATTCGATGGCCTCGAACCTGACCTCGCAGGTGCGCGGTATCGCGAAAGTGGTGACGGCGGTGGCGAACGGCGACCTCAAGCGCAAGCTGTCCTTCGAGGCCAAGGGCGAGATCGCCGAGCTGGCGGACACGATCAACAACATGATCGACACCCTCGCGACCTTTGCGGAGCAGGTCACCACCGTCGCCCGCGAGGTCGGCGTCGACGGCAAGCTCGGCGGCCAGGCCAAGGTGCCCGGCGCGTCCGGCACGTGGAAGGATCTCACCGACAACGTCAATCAGCTCGCCGCCAACCTCACCACGCAGGTGCGCGCGATCGCGGAGGTGGCGACGGCGGTGACCAAGGGTGATCTCACCCGTTCGATCAAGGTCGAGGCGTCCGGCGAAGTCGCGGCGCTGAAGGACACGATCAACGAGATGATCCGCAACCTGAAGGATACGACCATCAAGAACAACGAGCAGGACTGGCTGAAGACCAACCTGGCGAAGTTCTCGCGGATGCTGCAGGGCCAGAAGGACCTCCTCACCGTCGGCAAGCTGATCCTCTCCGAGCTGGCGCCGGTCGTCGGCGCGCAGCACGGCGTGTTCTACACGATGATCAACACGGGCGAGGAGCCGCGCCTGCACCTGCTGGCCAGCTACGCGTTCCGCGCCCGCAAGCACACGTCCCATGACCTCAAGCTCGGCGAAACCTTGGTCGGCCAGGCGGCGCTGGAGAAGGAGCGCATCCTGCTGACCAAGGTGCCGAGCGACTACGTCCAGATCAGCTCCGGCCTGGGCGAAGCCAACCCGCTCAACCTGATCGTCCTGCCGGTGCTCTTCGAGGGCCAGGTGAAGGCCGTGATCGAGCTGGCCTCGTTCGAGAGCTTCTCACCGACGCACCTCATCTTCCTCGACCAGCTCACTGAATCGATCGGCATCGTGCTCAACACGATCGAGGCGAACATGCGCACTGAGGACCTCCTCAAGCAGTCGCAGTCGCTCGCCCGCGAACTGCAGGCGCAGCAGGAGGAGCTGCAGAAGACCAACCTCGAGCTCGAGGACAAGGCCAAGCTGCTCGCCGAGCAGAACGTCGAGGTGGAAAAGAAGAACATGGAGGTCGAGCAGGCCCGCCAGGCGCTCGAGGAAAAGGCCGCGCAGCTCGCGCTCACCTCGAAGTACAAGTCTGAATTTCTCGCCAACATGTCGCACGAGCTGCGCACGCCGCTCAACTCGCTGCTCATCCTCTCCGATCAGCTCTGCGCCAACAAGGACGGCAACCTGCAGCCGAAGCAGGTCGAGTTCGCCAAGACCATCCACTCCTCCGGCCAGGACCTCCTGCGCCTCATCAACGACATCCTCGACCTTGCCAAGATCGAGTCGGGCACGGTGTCCGTCGAGGTCAGCGACCTGCGCCTGCAGGATCTCAAGGATTACGTCGAGCGCACCTTCGAGCCGATTTCCGACCACAAGAAGCTGGAGTACTTTGTGGTCCTCAACCCGAAGCTGCCCCGCACGGTCCGCACTGACGCGAAGCGCCTCCAGCAGATCCTGAAGAATCTCCTCTCGAACGCGTTCAAGTTCACCGAGCGTGGTCGCGTCACCCTCACGATCGAGCCGGCGACCACGGGCTGGAGCACCGACCACGTGACGCTCGGCTCCGCCCCGGAGGTCGTCGCCTTCCGGGTCAGCGACACCGGCATCGGCATCCCGGCCGACAAGCAGCAGATCATCTTCGAGGCCTTCCAGCAGGCCGACGGCTCGACCAACCGCAAGTACGGCGGCACCGGCCTGGGCCTCTCGATCAGCCGCGAGATCGCGCGGCTGCTCGGTGGCGAAATCCAACTCGTCAGCACGCCCGGCGAGGGCAGCACGTTCACGTTGTTCCTGCCCGCCATCATCGGCAGCTCCGAGCGCGTCGAAACCCCCTCGCCGATCGTGCAGCCGGCGCCGGGCCACGTGCAGCGCGTCTCGCGGCCGGTCCCGCCGGTCACCACGGAGGCGCCTGCCATCCTGGACGACCGCGAGCAGATCGGCCCCGACGACCTGTCGGTGCTGATCGTCGAGGACGACCCCGCCTTCGCGGCGCAGGTGCTCGATTGCGCGCGTACCCACGGCTTCAAGGGCGTGGTCGCCACGCGCGGCAGCGATGCCCTGCAGCTCGCGCAGAAGACTCCGTTCTCCGCGATCACGCTCGACCTGATGCTGCCGGACATCGACGGCCGGCGGGTCCTGTACCGGCTCAAGGACGACTCCAGCACGCGGCACATCCCGGTGATGATCGTCTCCGCCCTCGAACGCGACGACACCGGGCTGCGCCATGGGGCGCTCGCGCACGTGTCCAAGCCGATGGCGGCCGACCAGCTCGGCGCGCTGTTTGGCAACCTGCGCGGCTTCATCGAGCGCCCGGTGAAGAACCTGCTGCTGGTCGAGGACAACGAGGTGCAGCGCAACAGCACGATCGAGCTCATCGGCAACTCCGACGTGAAGACGTACGCGGTGGCGACAGGCGAGGAAGGCCTCGCGGCGCTGCGCGCGCAGACCTTCGATTGCATCGTGCTCGACCTCGGGCTGCCCGACATGCCAGGCACCCGCTTCATCGAGGAGGTCCGCGCGGCGGGCTACGAGTCGCTGCCGATCGTGGTGCACACCGGTCGCGAGATCCCGAAGGAGGAGGCCGAGGAGATGCGCCGGCTCGCGCGCACCGTGATCCTCAAGGACGTGCAGTCGCCCGAGCGGCTGTTCGACGAGACCGCCCTCTTCCTCCACCGCAACGTCGGCAAGCTACCGCCGGACAAGCGGCGGTTGGTCGAGAGCCTCCACCGCAACGGCGACATCCTCGCCGGCAAGCGCGCGCTGATCGTCGACGACGACATCCGAAACATCTTCGCGATGACGAGCTTCCTCGAGCGCTACGAGATGGCCATCACCCCCGCCGAGAACGGCCGCGACGCCCTCGCGCTGCTCGAGTCGGAGCCGCCCTTCGACGTCGTGCTAATGGACATCATGATGCCGGACATGGACGGCTATGAGACGATGCGCCGGATCCGGGCGAACGACCGCTACCGGGAGCTGCCGATCCTCGCGCTCACCGCCAAAGCGATGAAGGGCGACAAGGAGAAGTGCATCGAGGCGGGCGCGTCGGACTACATCGCGAAGCCGGTGGACACCGAGCACCTGCTCTCGCTGCTGCGCATCTGGCTGCACCGCTGATCCCCGTGCCTCCCGTCGTCATGAGTTCCACGCCCGTGCCGCCCGATCCATTGCGCGTGGCGATCGCGCCCGACGGCGGCCGGCCGCCGCGCACGGCACGCCGGCGCAATGGCGCGGTCAATGGGCACGCACCTGTGGCGAACGAAGACGCACTCCCACCGACTCCGGCCCCCGCGGCACGGCCGGATGCGATCGAGATCCTGCTCGTCGACGACCAGCCGGACAAACTCCTCGCGCTCGAGGCGGCGCTGACCGACTTGGGCGAGACCGTGGTGAAGGCGGCCTCGGGGCCCGAGGCGTTGCGGCTGGTGCTGCGGCGGGAGTTCGCGGTGATCCTGCTCGATATCAACATGCCGGTGATGGATGGGTTCGAGACGGCGGCGCTCATCCGGCAGCGCAAGTCGAGCGCGCACACCCCCATCATTTTCGTGACCTCGTTCAGCACGGCGGACGTCGACGTGTTCCGCGGTTACGCGCTCGGCGCGGTGGACTACCTGTTCACGCCGGTCACGCCGGAGGTGCTGCGCTCCAAGGTCAGCGTCTTCGTCGAGCTCGCGAAGAAGAACCGCGAGATCCAGCGGCAGGCGGAGGCGCTCCGCCGGGCGGAGGAGGAGCGCCTGCAGCGCGAGCTCGACGCGGCCAACGCGCGCATTGAGTGGGAAACGCGCCGCAACGTCTTCTTCCGGCTCTCGATCGAGCTGCTGGCGATCGCGACCTATGACGGCCGGTTCACGCAGGTGAATCCGACGTGGCAGAAGACGCTCGGCTACGGCGCCGACGCGCTGCAGGGGTGCCGGATCGCGGACTTCATCCATCCCGACGACGCGGCGCTGACCGAGGCCACGATCACCAACGCGCAGCAGGCCGACACGCCGCTGTATTTTGAGAGCCGTTTCCGCGCCAGCGACGGCCGGCACCACTGGCTCGGCTGGACGGTGGCGCCGTTTGCGGCCGAGGGGCTGCTCTTTGTCTTCGCCCGCGACATCACGGAGCGCCGCGAGCGGGAGGATGAAATCCGCCGGCTCAATGCCGACCTCGAGCAGCGCACGATCAGCCTGCAGATGCTCAACCAGGAACTGGAGTCCTTCTCGTATTCACTGGCCCACGACCTGCGGACGCCGCTGCGCTCGATCAGTGCGTATTCCGAGATGCTGGCGGCGGGCGAGGCGGGCGAACTCTCGCCCGAGGTCGTGCGCATGGTGAACACGATCAACCGCAACAGCGGCCGGATGACGCAGCTGATGGACGACTTCCTGGCGTTCTTCCGCGTGGCGCGGAAAGACGTGAAGCAGGAGAACATCGCCATGGGCGCGGTGGCGCGGGAGGCGGTGGCGGCGGTGGGCACCGACGACAAGCGCGTCATCGACGTGCAGGTGGCGGATCTCCCTGCGGCGAAGGGCGACCCGGCGATGGTCCTGCAGGTGTTCGTGAACCTCATTTCCAACGCGGTGAAGTTCACCGCGAACCGCGAGCGCGCGCGCATCGAGATCGGCTGCGTGAGCGGCCGCACGCCCACGGTGTACTACGTCAAGGACAACGGCGTCGGGTTTAACATGAAGTACTACAACCGGCTGTTCGGCGTGTTTGAGCGCCTGCACCGCCGCGAGGAGTTCGACGGCACCGGCATCGGCCTGGCGATCGTGCAGAAAATCGTGCAGCGGCACGGCGGCGCGGTCTGGGCCGAGGCGGTGGTGGACCAGGGGGCCACGTTCTATTTCACGCTCGAACCGGCGCCGATGGTGCCGGAGCCGGGCTGAGCAACCCCTTTGTCATCCCGGGCACGTGGAGACAGTCATAGTCTCGAAGCTGGAACGAGCAGGTGACTTCCCCGTGCCTGGGGTGACATTTCCTTTGGCGGAAGTCGGCGGTGCCGGGCGGCCGCGGCCCTTGGTTGGCCGGCGGGCGGCCTTACGGCACGGGGTGGTCGTCGGCCTTCTCGGCGGCGGCCTTGGCGGCGCTCTCCAGCCGCAGCCGGTCGACGCTGCGCAGGATCGGCCGCATCACGTAATACACCACCACGATCCACACCGGCACCAGCACCGCCCAGACGATGATCGCGTGCAGCGCGGCCAGGCCGTAGCGCTCCAGGAAGTCCACGGGCGAGGCGCGCAGGAGGGCGAGCATGGGCTTGAAGCGCAGCGGGGTGTCGGGGTCGTCGAACAACCGGTGGCCCCAGCGGAACGAGTAGAAGATGAACGGCAGGTGCAGGGGCGTGCAGGCGTAGTTGATGGCCTGCATGATCGGCTGGTTCAGCTTCAGGACCACGCCCACGATGAGGCAGAGCAGCGTGGTCGTGCCGAGAATCGGGAAAAGCGCCAGCGCGCTGCCGACGGCGATGGTGAGCGCAATCTTGTGCGGGGTCAGACCCTGCGTCAGCTGCGCCACCACCGGGTCCGTAACCCGGCGGCGCCAGAAGTTGCGCGGCCGGTCGGGAAGGGAGGCTGAGGCTGAATCAGGAGAGACAGGGTCGGACACAAGGCAGCAGCGATATCACAGAATCCGGCGATGGAAAGCCGGGTTCAGCCGCGGGCGGGCGGCCGGGCGGGGGCACCGCAGGCGGGCGGTGGGGGGCTCAGGAGCCGTTGGCGGGCGGCGCCGGGCGGAAGTCGAACGTCTGCTCGGCGTACGCAAGGACCGGCTGGCCCTTGGCGCGAGGCGGCTCGAACTGCCACTGCTTGACGGCGGTAACCGCAGCGCGGGCGAGCAGGCTGTCGGGCTCGGCGGCGATGGTGGGGAAGCGGGCGCGGCCGGTTTCGTCGATGAAGAAGCGGACGGTCACCTTGCCGCGGCGTCCTTCGCTGGCCCATTCAGGCAGGTACGGCGGCGCAGGCGCGCGGACCGGCACGGGCACGCGGTCGAGTGTCCCCGCGCCGTGCGCGAAGTAGGCGAACGTGCCCCCGATGTACGCATCGGATGGCTGCGCGGGGTCGCACCATTTCTGGATGGCGAGCACGCCGTTGACCGAGAACTCGAAGGTGACGGTCAGCACGCAGACGACGGGCTGGCCCTGGTAGTTGCCGGGCACGTACGTCCATTGGGCGACAGTGCGCTCTGCCTCGCGGGCGAACTCGGGGTGGGTGTACGCGGTGACCAGGCGGTCGAGCACCTGGCCTGCCGGATCGATTTCGAGGACGATGGACGCCTCGCCGCGCGTCACGCCCGCGGCGAGGGCGCGGGCGGGGTAGACGGCTTCGGCGTGCTTGATGACCCGGCAGGGGGCGAAGTCAGCGGCGGGGGAGGCGGACGGGGCCGACGGCGCGGCCAGTGCCGCTGAGGCGGCCCCCGCGAACACAGCCCAAAACAGGTGGGTGGTTTTCACGGCGTGACGGGGTTGACCCCAGCATAACCCCGCCGCGGGTCGTGGCCCTTCTCATTGGGCATGAGATTCCCGCATCAGGCTTCGGCAAGAAAGTCGGGCCCCGGCGTGCGCCGTCGTCCGTAAAATCGTCCATCAAATTCAGAACCGCCTGCATGGGATGGCGGCCGCCTTGATGCGATAGTTTCGACGCTACCCCTCATGCTTACCTCAACCCGTGACCACCCGGCCGCGCCGTCGCGCCCTGACTACAACCGCCGGTTTGTCTGGCTGGTCGCGACGATCGCGGCGTTCGGCGGACTGCTGTTTGGCTACGATTGGGTGGTGATCGGCGGGGCCAAGCCCTTCTACGAAAAGTTCTTCAATCTCACGTCGCCCGACCAACAGGGCTGGGCGATGAGCTGCGCCTTGATCGGCTCGCTGGTGGGCGCGTTGGGCGCGGGCGTGGCGGCGGAGCGATGGGGACGAAAACGCATGCTGATCGTGGCCGCAGTTCTGTTTGCGGCGTCCTCGGTCGCGACGGGCCTGGCAGGCACCTTCGCGCAATTCATTGCCTGGCGCATCGCGGGCGGCGCCGCCATCGGCCTGGCCTCGGGCCTTTCGCCCCTCTACATCGCCGAAATTGCGCCGGCCGCGGTGCGTGGTCGGCTGGTGTCGCTCAACCAGCTCACGATCGTGATCGGGATCCTCGCGGCGCAGGTGGTGAACCTCTTCATCGCGGAGCCAGTGCCGGCCGGCGCCACGGCGGCGGAGATCCTGGCGTCGTGGAACGGGCAGACCGGCTGGCGTTGGATGTTCGGGGTGACGGCGGTGCCCTCGCTGTTGTTTCTGCTCGGCGCGTGCTTTGTCCCGGAGAGCCCCCGCTGGCTGGCGAAGACCGGCCGGACGGACGCCGCGCGGCGGGTGCTGACGCGGATTGCCGGCGCGGAGGGCGCGGCGGTCGAGCTCGCCGCGATCGAAGCGACGCTGCGGCAGAACTCGGCGCGGGTTGACTGGCGCGAGCTTTTCACGCCGAAGGTGCGCCGGCTGCTCGGGCTGGGCATCGTGCTCGCGGTGTTCCAGCAGTGGTGTGGCATCAACGTGGTGTTCAACTACGCCGAGGAGGTGTTCTCCGCGGCCGGCTACTCGGTGTCGGACATCCTGCTCAACATCGTGATCACCGGCTCGGTGAACCTGGTGTTCACGTTCGTGGCGCTGGCGACGGTGGACCGCTGGGGGCGGCGGAAGCTGATGCTGTTCGGAGCCGGCGCGCTCGCGGTCGTCTATGTTGTCCTCGGGGCGGGTTACGCCCTGCACAGCCAGGGAGTGCACATGCTCGGGTTGGTGCTGCTTGCGATCGGGTGCTACGCGATGTCGCTGGCGCCGGTGACCTGGGTCGTCATTTCGGAGACGTTTCCGAATCGGGTGCGCGGGCTGGCGATGTCGATAGCCGTCGGATGCCTGTGGGTGGCGTGTTTCGTCCTGACCTACACCTTCCCCTTGCTGAACCGGGCGGTCGGCGCGGCGGGGACGTTCTGGATTTACGCCGCCGTCTGCGCGCTGGGCTTCGCCTTCGTCTTCTTCCGCCTCCCCGAGACCAAGGGCCGGAGCCTGGAGGAAATCGAGCAGCCGTAGTCCGGCGCTCCCTCGACGCGCCAGAAACCCACGCGCGGAGTCTGGAATGTCGCCCCCGCTCCCGGCCCCAGAGAGACGTGTTCTTCTCCCGGCCTGGCGCGAACGTTGACCCTATTGCAGGAACGCTCGGCCGAGGGCCGGCGTTACCTCCTACCGTCGGGCACCGCCTCGCCGCCACATTGCTCTCACAAACCAATCCCCGCGGCACAGCTGGAACATACCGTAGGCATTCAACGCGTTGAGCAGCCGACAGTCCGCGCGGATTTCGGCAGAGATCAGGAGCCATCCTCGAATAGGAATCCACGATCCTGCGCTCGAACGACGCCTGGGTACAGGGCTGGCGGAAGCACTCCTGTGAAATGTTTAGTGCAAATCAATTAATGTAATAAGACATATTATTACAGTATTCTGATGTCAAAAATGAGTAACATGGACCGAGGCTAGGCGAATTCAATTGTCTGGTGATGTACGTGACAATACGTACGCGTTGCCGGCCCGAGCCGCCTCATAACAACGCTTTCGATCATGAACTTACGTCTTCTGGCGAAGTCACTCCAATCGCAGAATCCCCCACAAGTTGCAGCTGCTCAGTGCTGCGTTTTGGAGCTAGATTCGAACCTGCCGGCGGCATGCAACAATAAACAATCACAAATAAAAAGGGCGTGCGGCAGCCATCGCAGCCGGGGCGGGAGTGGGTTACTCAGGTTGCCTGCTGTGGTTCGAACCGCCGTTTGCACAGGCTTGATTGGAGTGGGCGCGTTATCAGCGGCGGCGGCTCCGGAGGCGTCCGATGTGAATGCGGCGGCGGGTAACGACCTTGCATCTATCCTGGCGCTTACGAAGACGACCGCGGTTGCGAAGTCGACTGCGGCAAACTACACCCCCGCGCTGAAGCGAACGGTCGCGGATGAGGAAGTGGACCGGCTGAAAGCCCTTATCGCAAAGACCAAGGCGTTTCGGACGAATCGCGCGGGTGATGCGCGGAGCGTTGAGGTGCGAAAAATCGAAATCGATGCGCTCTATCGCGCGTCGCGGTATGGCATCGAAGGAGCTGAACAAACCGCCAAGGAACTCGCGGCGGCCTTTCGGAAAGACAACGGCGTATTAACCAAGGACCGCTTCGATATTGCCCTATTAAGTGATTCGATCGCGGATCACGCTCGCGCGGGGCAGGGAAAACGTGGGGAGTTCCATGAACGCCTTGGGCGCGCGCTTGAGAAGGAATTTGGGGGAAATGACGCTGTCTTTGGGCTCTATTCCAGCGTTATGCAGGCCGGCGAATCAGAGGTCGCCGTGCGCGTCGCCCGGAAGGTGCTGGCCGGCAAGGCGCCCGCCGCAGCGCAGGGACTCGCGAAAAGCATTATGGCTCGAGATGCCCTCGTCGGCACGGCCGCGCCGCTGTCGCTTGTCACGGATGAAAACTACGCCCTCAACCTAGCGGCGCCAACCGGGACGGTGACGGTGGTCTTCTTCTGGGATGCTGGTGCAGGTGTCGCGCAGATCGAAGCGCTCGCGCGGAAATTTGCGGCCACGCCTACCACTGCGCGGTGGATATACTTCGGTTTCGGTGCGACCAAGGAACAACTGGTTTCGGTGAAGCAGAAAGTGCCGTATAAGGGCATCCACTGCACGGGCCCAACTGGTTTCGGCAGCGAGGTCGCGCAGGCCTTCAAAGTGCGGCAACTCCCTTATGCCTGCATTATTGACGCTGGAGGGAAGGTAGCCGGCTACGGCGATATTCAGGATATACCTACACTCATCCAACGCGCTAGCCGCTAGTCCTATACGCGATGAATACGCTCATTCGAGTTCTCTTCATGACGAGCCTGCTGATTGCGGGACGGGCCTCGGCTTATACGGGATGGGCCCGAGCCACGGGTGGGTCCGGTGGACCTGGCACTGTTCCCACGTTTTTGCTCGAGGTCGACGATTACGGGACGACGGCACCGTACGGCTTCGAGTTCATTCAAGTCCACGACGGGAACACGCTCGTCGAGCGCATCGGGACTCCGAACGGTGGATTCTATCCAAACTACACCAGCTTCACCTGGACAGATCCGCGAGGCTCGAGCTACGTAGGGACGCACAATTATACTTTTGGGTTCATCGGTTGGTCCCCGACCACTTCACACTACGAAGTAGCCATCGCTTACGCGAGCTTCACGGTTAGCGGTCCGACCAACAGTCCTAGCTCGACTTCAACTTCTGGCCCAACCGCGGTCGGTCGGGACGAGGTCCCCAAGTATACTTTTACGGCTCACGACGCCGATGGCGATATCACGCAGCTAGAGATCGCGTGGCGCACTCCTTCTGGAGCGGTGTATGCAATTCAACCGTGGTTCGATGTCCCTGCTTCTAGTGACCCAAGCGTAGAGCGTTCGATCACTTTCAATCAAGGCGCGGGTGAGTACCAGCTTTGGGTTAACGCGCGTGACGCCGGAGGGCGGACACGCGATCCGTGGGCGCAGAACATACCATCGGAGCGACTCACAATCACCGTCGCGGCGGGAAATACGCCGCCCACCATCTCAATCTCTCCCAACAAGACTACCATCACACGAGGGGACTCGGTTTCCTTTACCGTCACGGCCACGGACCCGGACGGAAATCTGGACGCGATGAATCTCGATATGACCAGCCCAACATCGGGCTACTTCAAGATTGATGAGGGGCCGTACACCTTCACTGGCTCAACTCCAAACAACGGCTACATGTCGTTCGCCAGCTGTGGGGAGAAATCGCAGAGTTGCGAGGTGCGGTTTCCGAACGCGGGCACGTACACCCTTAAGGGGGCAAGCCGCGACCCTAGTAGTTGGTACTATTCCGGCGAGGTACAGATCACGGTGCAGGCGGGAACGAATGGAATTACGTGGGAGTCGATCGACCTCCCGACGAGCGGTACTCCAGGCGAGACGATCTCATTTGAGGCGACGGTGCTCAATAGCGGCACCACGACTTGGACCGACAATTACTATCTCGAACTCGCGGACCAAGACTGGAACCATCTGTACTACCCGGGCCTGGGAGCAGTTGCTCCGGGAGAGCGCAAGACCGTGCGATTCTATATGACGCTTCCGTCCACGGCTGGGACATACACCTACCATTTTACGGGGATGGAGAACGGGGTGCAGTACTTTGGCGGCTCACAATCGCGCGACATTGTGGTGAACACTCCGCCAATCACCACGGGAATCACGACCTCTGCTGCCAATAACCCGGACAATACCATTATCGCCGGCGAGAAGGTGACATTTACGGGCTCGGCGACCGATGCAGACGGGAATCTCGCGTGGGTTCACTTCTATATCGCGACCCCCGTCATACCGCCGTGGCCGCACATCGGCTCCGCACAAATCAGCGGCAGTTCTGCGAACGGCACGTTTGAATGGACGACAAACATGACGACCGGGAGCTACAGCGTACATATTCGTGCGCAGGACACCTTCGGAGCCTACGACAGTAATGCCAGTACGATGACGAGCTTCAATGTTCGCCTGCGCCAGGCGACGGTCAGTGGTGCGAACATGACAATCGCGCGCGGTGCGGCATTTGTGCCCCAAGTCGGCTCCCCATACGCTGGTGGAAGTGGCAATGGGACATGGCAATTCATGGTCCATGGCTATACCACATGGCCAGGTCGTGATAGCGCTGGCGCAATAGTGTCGTCGGGGGATATTGCCAAGGCGGGGACGCGTGTTTCTGCAACTGGCACGACCCAAAGCACATGGACTCCTCCGATGCCAGGTCAGTATACCTACTCCGTCCGAAAATACGACGATGGAAATTACGCCACGAGCAGCATCGCTGGCCCATATACGCTTGATGTTGTCGGCGGGCCGACGATCACGGCGCAGCCACAATCCGCGATTGTGCCTGCGGGGGGCGGAGTGGTGCTATCCGTCTCCGCGACCAGCTCAGCGTCGATCACGTACCAGTGGTATAAAGATGATTCTCCTCTGGCTGGTAAGACATCCAATACGCTCGAATTTGGAAGCGCGGTGGCGGGCGATTCGGGAGTGTACCACGTTGTTGTCACGGACAGCGGCGGGAGTACCAGATCGAGCGCCGCCGAGCTTATCGTCCTCGCGGCGCCTGCGCCTTTGTCGACGAACCTCACAAGCAATGGATTCAGGTTGGTATGGGGCGCGATGCCGGGTGCGACGGGGTACTACGTCGACGTCTCCCTCAGCGCTAGCTTCAGCTCCTTCGTGGGCGGATATGCAAACCGCAGTGTTGGTTCCGCCGTTCAATGTGATGTGACCGGACTCCTAGCGAGTACCACGTACTATTTCCGCGTTCGTGCGGCCGCTGGAGGGGTCGTATCCCCGAGTGGTAGTGGCTCGGCCCGGACCACCGCACTCGATCCCGCGGGAGATGAAGATGGCGATGGGCTAACCAATGGTGAAGAGAACTTGCTGGGTACGAGTCCAACCAACGCCGCGGCGCCGGGAAACATCGGGCTGAAGGTGCACACCCCATAAACTCGGGAGGAACTTACATTGAAAAATCACATTATCACGCTTGGTCTCTTCCTGCTTGGCTGCACGGCGGTCGCGGCGGAACCAATGGAGCGGCGCGCTCTGTTGAATGTTGCGATCGAGGGTGTCACCTCAGGTAAGAACTATGACCTGTATACCCACATAGGCGCCAGCCAGGTGCATTTAGCGCGGCATCCCGCAGAATCTGGCGGTTCGGATGTGTCTGCGAGCGACGAGCCGATTTCGATGTATGTAGGGCTTCTGGTCGGCAAGAAATATACGTTCACCTTCGAGCGTGGCTTAGGAGATGTCGCGGACCCGATGGACTACGGGACATTCGACCTGGCCCTCAAATTGCCAGCCGGTTACGTGGCATATGTAGATAGGGACGGCGATGGTATTCCGGAAGGCGAATCGCCTCATATTAGCGGGTCGACCAGTGGAGCGGTGGGCATGGGGGGATCCTTCACTTATCAGATCATTGAGCGTTCCACTCTCAATCCGGCCCCAGCTGGTGAGTTGACCCGATTTGCCGTGGGTGACCTGCTCTTCGAGCTTGGTTTGGGTACATTGAAGAATGGCAAGTCGGCTGGGCGTCTCCAGCTTCGAAGCGACGGACGAGTGGGAGCGGGCTTTGGATTGCCGAGTGCGGTGTTCACCCCAAGTGGGTTGGATTATGTCGGCCCCGAGGCTAGTGGCCTAAGTTCCGGGAGTTGGAGTGCCATCACCGGCGGCAAGCGCATAGAGACCAGCCAAGCGAGAGTGGATGTTGTCGCAGACGGCGCAACGAAGTATGCGATCAAGTTCTATGCAACCGATAGTGCTGGCACGTATAGCACGACTGCTTACGCGGCATATACGCTCGAGAAGGCGACAACAGGATTACCGGCATCCAGCCCGGTAGGGGCTGACTGCCTCAAAATAACCGTACAGCACGGCAATCTGACGTTTCAGAAGTTCGTATTCCGCGATACCTCCGCGGACGTTTGGACTCTAATTGAGGGGAGTGGAGACGATGAGCGCATTGAGAGGCACGTCGCAACGCGAAACGGTGCGACGCGGGAGGTCGCGATCGCTACCAAGAATCATGCCGGCACTGTCATCGCGAAAGAGCGGCTGACTTGGAGTACCGTAAACAGTGTGGAGAATCTCACGAAGCAGGAAGTCTGGTCTAATGTAGAGGCCACGGCGCCTGATCTGACAACGACCTGGGAGTACTACGCGGATAACGCCGGCAAAGGTAAGGCATTTCAGATCAAGAAGATCATGTCCCCTAATGGTTTCTATCGAGAGTTTGACTACTATAGTGATGCCCTCCGACTTGGGAAGATTTCCAAAGTTACCGAGCCATGGAGTACGGGAACAGCGACGCTCAGCAAAATCACGACCTATGACTATGTGGGCGAAACGGGAGCCTTCAAAAATTACCCAGGGAGTGAGGAGGTTAAGATTGGTGATACCACGGTGTCCAAGCGTGAGCGTACCTACACGTTTGACGACTATGCCTATACCCAATCGACAAAGGATTACAGCGGTGCGAGCACATTCACGACGACCACAACCAAGGCGTTTTACCCATACGATAACTTCTGGCTAGCTAGTCGTCCTCTATCGATTACTGCCCCTTCGGGATTGCGGCAGTGTTTCGCCTACGAATCCGGGAGCTATGCGAACGGGACGTTCACCGTTGGTTCGGGGTACGCCTACCGAACATGGGTGCTTATCGGTGCGTCAACGGGAGGGACAGCAGTAACGACCGCCAATGGTATCACATTCGAATCGATTGTCTTGGTCGCGAATCAGTCCACACTCAATGAAACCATTCGGGACAGCGACGACAATATCGTCCGGGAGAAGACATATGTCTGGGACGGAGTCAATTGGGACCTGACGCATCCGATTGTAGACACCACGCGAGAGTGGCAAGACAGCGCTCGACTGGCGTCAATCAGCTACGTCACGGGTGCCGCCGCTAGTTGGACGTGGAATGGGCGCTACCTTACCTCGGATACGGACGAGACTGGCATTGAGCGTACGTATACCTACGATTCAGTTGGCCGACCGGACACAGTGACGACAAGTGCTCTCGACGCATTGGATGGGTATCAATCGTTTGCGGCGTCGGTCGTGACGTATGACTATACAGCGTCGAACCAAAAGGCGTCGGAGACTCAATCGAGCGGAAACGATCTTTCTCGTACCACGACGTACACTTACGACGGCGCTGGGCGGCCAGACACAACTGTCCTCCCGGATGGGCGGTCGCGCAAAAGCCTGTACTCGTTTCCAGAGGCCGGAGTCAGCCGGACGGCGGAGACATTGCCGTGCGGCGGCGTCGTAATCACGGATACCTTGGTCGATGGAAAAACGTTGTGCGTCTATGACGGCACCGGGGTTGACCGGTACTATTCATATGCTGTGGAGACGACTGGCATCTCAGAAGTCGTACACTTAGCAACGGCAGACTCCGCACGGTGGGAGAAGACGACGACGGATTGGCTCGGACGAACGATTGAACAGCGAAAGCCGGGCTTCACCGGGCAAGCAGACATCGTGGAGGTGTCCGTGTTCAACGAGAGTACAGGCTTGCTTGATAAGGTTACGCGCACCGGGTTCTCACCCCGGATGTTCGAATATGACTCCATTGGCCAATTGAAATCCGAGGGAATTGATCTCGGGGCCAATGGAACGCTCCTCTCATCCGATGTGAAGGATCGGATTACCGATCACGGCAGGGGGTTCGCGAAGATCGGCAACTCGTGGTGGGAGGTGAGCGAGCAATGGACATATCCGTCAGTAACCTCGGCAACTAGCCGGGTGTTTGTGAAAGGAACGTCTCGGCGCCTCACCGGATGGTCCGGGGGGCTGATGTCCGAGGTGGTGGAGAAGGATGCCTATGGGAACGCGACGAATACGTCAGTCGTGGTGGAATCGGGAAAGCGCAGGAGAACGACGACCGTCTCCGTCCCAGGCGCCAGCAGTGCTAGCGTTGAGGTGCAATGCAACGGGCTTGTGGTTAAGCGGTCCAGTGCGGACGGGCGGGTGGAGACCCTCACGTACGACGGACTCGGCCGGCTGACGGCGCAGGTTGATTCGCGCACGGCCGCCACGACAAAAAGCTTCACGTATCTGGCGAACGGAGAGAATGCCACGGATTTGGTGCAGACTGTCACTGAAACTGACAAGAAGTCGGAAACAGAAAGCACGGCGCGACTTGTCGCGACGTATACCTACGACAAGGGCGGACGGGTGGAGTCGGTCAAGGATGCCAACGGAATGTTTGCGTATTATGGTTATGACTGTGCCGGTCGGCAGACGCGGCAGTGGGGCGCGGCCGTGCTGCCGGTGGAGCGAATCTATAATAGCTACGGCGAATTGTCCCTTCTCACAACGTTCAGGGCGGGGACGGGCTGGACCGCGGTGAAGTGGCCGGAGAACCCGACGGGTAATTCCACCATATATCGATATGACGGTCCGTCGGGGCTTCTGACGCAACAAGAGGATGATGATGGTCGAAAGATCGACTACACATATAATGAACGCGGGCTGGTGGAAGGGCGAAAATGGGCGCGGCTGAATACGACCGCGGCTAGGGTTACGACGACGTACGAGTACCATCCGGGCACGGCGGAGCGGAGTAACATCACCTACAACGATGGAACGCCGAGCGTCAGTTACACCTACAACCGCTTGGGTCAGCTCGAAACGGCGACGGATATCTACACTGGATCTGCCACTCAGACACGAACCTTGGTGTATGGCACGCACCTCGAGCTTGAGACCGAGAAGCTGCCGGCGTACTTTGGGACTCGTTGGATGACGTATACGTATGAGGATGGCACTGCCGGCACGGTGACGGGACGCGCAAATGGCTACAAGCTGGGCATCGAGGGCAATCTGGGGCGTGACATGCTGAGTAAGTGGACGTATAGTGAAGTCACTGGCAATCCGTCGAAGTTGACGGCGGCACAGATGGGGGTCACGCAGCGCGAGTTTGAGTACGAGTTTGTCCCAAACAGTTCGTTGGTGAGTGGCGTGAAGCAAACCACTCTCGGGTATGCCCAGTCTAGAAGCTATGAGGCGAATCGGGACGTGATCTCCGCCGTCGACGCGAAGTTCGGCACCGTAGTGAAAGCCAAGTATGAATATACCTACGACGCCCTGTTCCGACGCGAAACCGCTAAGCAATCTGGCTCAGTCTTTAGCTCCTACGCGAACGACACCTTCTACGTGTACGGTTACAATAACCGCAGTGAGCTCACGACTGCCACGGGCTACCTCGGATCGGATGTCACGACGTTGACGGCGCCGATGCCCGGCCGCTATTACGATTTTGATTATGATCACGCGGGGAACCGGACGTCCGCCAACAGCAGTGGCTCGTCCACGTTTGCCGCGACCTATACACCCAACGATCTGAACCAGACGGAATCGCGGCAGAATCACTACGCGCCCGTGAACGGCACGGTCGACCAGGCGGCCAAGGTATTGGTCGATGGAATCTTGGCCGGAAGGCAGCAAACCTATTGGGCCGGTGAAGCGTTTCTGGACAACGCCAATGGCCCGGCTTACGATGCCAATGTGCAGATCAAGGCGGTCAAACCGGGCGCGACGGATACGAAGCAGACGACAACCGTCGCCGCCTTCTTGCCGCCTGCGACGGAGACGCTGACTTACGACGAGGATGGCAATTTGAAGTCCGACGGACGCTGGGCGTATGCCTGGGATGCGGAGAATCGGTTGGTCGAGATGAAGACGACGGACGCGGCGGCGGCCGCAGGGCTGCCGGCGCGGCGGCTGGAGTTCCGGTACGACAGTCTCGGGCGCCGTATTGGGAAGGTGGTGTCGACCAAGTCGGGTACCACTTGGACGGCAATTCAGGACCTTCGCTTCGTGTATCAGGGCTGGAACCTCATCGCCGAGGTGAATGCCTCCGACGCGCTGCAACGGACGTATGTTTGGGGGCTGGACCTGGCGAGTTCGCTGAATGCGACGGGTGGGATCGGGGCGCTGGTGCAGATGGTCGATCACACCGGGACGGCGACGGCGTATCTGCCGGCGTATGACGGCGGCGGCAACGTGGCGGCGCTGATGAGCAGCGACGGCAGCCCGGCGGCGGTCTATGAGTACGGCCCGTTTGGCGAGCGGATGCGCGCGGAGGGGACGTACGCGACGACGAACCCGTTCCGGCACGCGACGAAGTTCACGGATGAGGAGTCGGGCCTGGTTTATTACGGCCGGCGGTATTATTCGCCGAGCCTGGGCCGGTTCATCAGCCGCGACCCCATCGGCGCCGCCGGCGGACCGAATCTGTACGGGTTTGTGGCCAACGATCCGGTCAACCGCTCGGACTATTTGGGTATGGCCCAAGACGATCCGCCGTCGGATCCTGGCCCGAATGTATATAGAAGGCCGCCGTATGATGAGCTAGGGAACACAGACTACGGGGTATACGGCCCGGGTGAGCCTCCGCCTTTGGGGCCGAGTGCTCCGGTAGCTCCAAACAAGGGTGATCCAAACAAAAAACTCAGTCAGAAGGATTGCGATACGTTGGCTGCGAAGATTGCCAACAATCAGAAAACTTTGGCGGGAATGGTTGATACTGTTTCGCGGGAAAGCATCGCGGATCGAATTATGGGAGCGGTGATGGAGGGGCTGGATCAGAGCATGCCTTACTCTGACATGGCCGAGAATTTTGCTGAAGGCGGCTACCGGCTCGGGAAGGCTGGCCTCGATGCGGTAGGTGCCAGAGGTGCTAGAAAGGCGCTGACAAGCGTTTATTCCGGCGGCGGAGCCAAAGTTATTAACGCTGTTGGCGTGGTGAATAACGTTTGGGACGCTGCGCAAGTGGGACGCGCCATATACAATAGGGATGGCTTGGGTTTTATTCAAAGTTCGGCCGGCTTGGCCTCAGACTTCGTGACAGCAGTCCCTGCATTCAAGATGGCGATCTCGGGCTTTAAGTTCGTGTGGGACGGCGAATCCCAACGCGCGCAAAACGACATAGAGATGGCTGATCTCACCAGCATCGCTGCCAACGGCCAGGCGGCGAACCTCAACGCGATAATCGGCCTAAAGAACGTAGCGCAATGGAAGAAGGAGTTTGTCGATGGAGGATGCAAATAGCTCACCGGCTGTGCGAAAGCGGCGGCTGATTCTTGTCGGGCTCACATTGCTTACAGGACTGTTCGCTTGGCTGACCTACCGTGAAGTTGAACTCTTTGCGCAAACTTGGCGCGTGCGTCCTAACGCGCTCATTCTTGTGAGAATGGGCTTCAGGGTCGCACTCATGCTGATGCTGACTGTTGGCGCAGCTTTAGGTCCGGTTGCCTTTCTATTGAAAGTCACGCGTTCGTTCTTCGGAAGGTAACCTGCCTTAAGAGCCGTGCGGCACATCGCGCGCCAGCAAAGCTGTCACGCGATCTGCTGTCCTCCTGCGCGATGGGCTGTCGCTGCGCTCGGCCCACCCTCCGCAAGCTCCGGGCTTCGTCGCTGCGTGCGGTAAAGTAGCGGTCGGGCCGGGCGGACGGCGTGCGCGGCAAGAATGCCGCGCGGAACGCGGCGGGCATCGAGCCCGCCGTCGCGTCAGGCGTCCACTGCGCTGCGCTTCGTTCCCGCCAGTCGCGACCGCCGAGGTGAGCCCCGGCCCTCCGCTGCGCCCGGCAGGGTGCCGGGCTCGCCTCAACCGCCGCAAGGGACGCGGCCGTCGCTGCGCTTTGGGCCGCGCGGCGGGTCGGCGAATCCCGCTCCCGTTGGTCGCCCTGCGGCTCCGGTCGCTTCGTAAGCGTCCGCCGGAGTGCCTCCTAGCGAGCGGCAGCGAGTCTCGGTAAGCTCCCGCGGATGGGAGCAATCACAGCGGAGGTGGTGGACACAGGCGAGAAACGCGACGGGCGCGGTCGGCGAGTGATCCCGCGAGCGCAGCGGCTGGCGTTAATCGACGCGTACCGTGCGAGCGGAGACAGTCAAAAGGGGTCATCCCTTACCTTTTACCTTGATAAGGAGAAGACAGAGTGGCACGGAGAGCAGGCATGGCGCGCAAATGGCGGGTGGAGTACCCCGGGGCGGTGTACCACGTGATCAATCGCGGGAACTATCGGGCGTGGGTGTTCCGGGAGGAGGGGGCGCGGGACGCATTTGAGGCGTGCCTGGCGGAGGCGGCGGAGAGGTACGGGTGGGTGCTGCATGCGTGGGTGGTCATGAGCAATCACTTCCATTTGGCGCTCGAAACGCCGGCGGGGAACCTGGTGGCGGGAATGCAGTGGCTGCAAAGCGTGTACGCGAATCGGTTCAACCGATACCGGGGAGAGAACGGGCAGTTGTTCCAGGGACGATACAAGGCGCTGTTGGTGGAGAAGGGGACCGCCCTGGGACAGGTGTGTGACTATATTCACCTGAATCCCGTGCGCGCCCGCATGATCACGGTGGAGGCGCTCGGGAACTACGGCCACGGGAGCTATCGCTTTCTGGCCCGACCGAAGGCTCGTCCGGCCTATCTGGATGTAGCGGATTTCTTGATGCAGGCTGGAGGTTTGGCGGACACGCCGGCCGGTTGGCGATGCTACGCCGACTACATGGCGTGGCAGGCGGCGGAAGGACCGGCTGGACGCAACCAGGCCTACGTGAATCTGACGCGGGGTTGGGCGTTGGGGACCGAGGAGTTCAAGACAACCGTCCTGCGCGAGCAGTTGGTGCCGAAAGACCATCATGCGTGGACGGCGGCCGACTGCCGGGAGGAGCGGAGCCTGCGCTGGCGGGTCGTGCTGGATCAGTGTCTCAGCTCGCTCGGATGCCAATGTGCGCCCGGCGATTCGAAGTCAGCGGCGTGGAAGGTCGCGATCGCGACGCATCTGCGGCAGACTATGGGCGTGCCGAACGGTTGGCTGGCCGAGCAGCTTGAGATGGGTTCGGCATTCTACGTCAGCAAGCACGTCGGGCTTGCGCGAAACGCCGATCATCCCGCCGGCGAGTTCCTGCTCCGGCTCAGAAAGGTAAAAGGTAAGGGATGACCCCTTATGATCCGTTCGGACGTCCGCCAACAGCAGTGGCTCGTCCACGTTTGCCGCGACCTATACACCCAACGATCTGAACCAGACGGAATCGCGGCAGAATCACTATGCGCCCGTGAACGGCACGGTCGACCAAGCGGCCAAGGTGTTGGTCGATGGAATCTTGGCCGGAAGGCAGCAGACCTATTGGGCCGGTGAAGCGTTTCTGGACAACGCCAATGGCCCAGCTTACGATGCCAATGTGCAGATCAAGGCGGTCAAACCGGGCGCGACAGATACGAAGCAGACGACAACCGTCGCCGCCTTTTTGCCGCCTGCGACGGAGACGCTGACTTACGACGAGGATGGCAATTTGAAGTCCGACGGACGCTGGGCGTACACCTGGGACGCGGAGAATCGGTTGGTCGAGATGAAGACGACGGACGCGGCAGCGGCGGCAGGGTTGCCGGCGCGGCGGCTGGAGTTCCGGTACGACAGTCTCGGTCGCCGTATCGGGAAGGTGGTGTCGACCAAGTCGGGGACCACCTGGACGGCGATTCAGGACCTTCGGTTCGTGTATCAGGGCTGGAACCTCATCGCCGAGGTGAATGCCTCCGACGCGCTGCAACGGACGTATGTTTGGGGGCTGGACCTGGCGAGTTCGCTGAATGCGACGGGTGGGATCGGAGCGCTGGTGCAGATGGTCGATCACACCGGGACGGCGACGGCGTATCTGCCGGCGTATGACGGCGGCGGCAACGTGGCAGCGCTAATGAGCAGCGACGGCAGCCCGGCGGCGGTCTATGAGTACGGCCCGTTTGGCGAGCGGATGCGCGCGGAGGGGACGTACGCGACGACGAACCCGTTCCGGCACGCGACGAAGTTCACGGATGAGGAGTCGGGCTTGGTGTATTACGGCCGGCGGTATTATTCGCCGAGCCTGGGCCGGTTCATCAGCCGCGACCCCATCGGCGCCGCCGGCGGCCCTAATCTGTATGGGTTTGTGGCAAACGACCCGATCAATCAGACAGACATTCTCGGGATGGGCTCTGAAGATGAAATAACTAAACTGAAGCCGTTTGAGGTTAAGGCTAAGCGGCCACCTGAGACCGGCGGAATTATCGGCTTCTCCCTTGGTGATATGTACGACTATGACTTTGGGAGCCCGGGTATTATCGTCGTTGGTCCGATCGGGGACATTTCTGGCAACGCCCCAAACAAACCAGACTGCGCGACCCTGAAGGCGCAACTTGCAGCCGCTCAAAATACACAGGCAAAGTACGACAGACGGTTCGGACAAGGCGGTGAGTACAGCGGCTTCGGTGGTTTGCTCGACGCGATCGATCCCGTAGATTTGACTAGTGTTACATCCGCTTTGTCTTCGCTCGGCGCCGGCGCAAGAGCAGATTACCTCTTAAAGACGGTTGAGCGTACAGGCAGATCGCTCCAAGGCGAAATGACGTACTATCCAAACCGGGCCGCTAAGTGGTCCACCATTGGCAAAGTCGCGACGGTAGTTGGAGCTGGCGCCGATGGTTGGGCTCTTGGAAACGACATTTCTCAAGGGCAGTGGTCGAATGTACCGCTCGATGCCGGGAATATTGCCGCCGACTTTTATAGCTTTGCGGCATTCACGCCTGGCGTGGGGCTTGGAGTCGCGATCGGGCAGGCTGGAATTAACGCCAGCCTCGCAGCGTACAAGTTTAGCGCGGCTAAGCAGGATCTCGGGAATACATTCCTGAGCGCAGCGAGGGCAAAGGTCACACAGCGCGCGGCCACGGCGAAGGTCGCTGAACTTGAGTCGGAAATGGCAGCGAACGGTTGTAAATGATATGGCTCGAGAACGTCCTGCGATTTTGAGCATAGGGTTCCATTGCTTCCTTGCTCTATTGGCATTGTTTGCAGCAGTTGCGGGAGGCTGGGGGAGCTACTCTGCGTTTGCTGCCTGCTCGTTCCCGATCAGCGGTTCCGCCAAGATCATGTATTGCGTTGGCGGATTGCTGATGCTCGCAGTGCTGGCCGTCTGCTTGAACGTAAGTATGCGCCTTGGGCGACGGGCTTGGGCGCTACTGCAGGAAAGGCGTTAGAGGCCCTGTCCGGCAACGGACCGTTTTCCGAACACCTGAACCTACCAATGTCGCCCCGTCCACACCATGAGCCACCCCTTCAACTGCGAAGACAGTCAAAGTTGACATGGGGGTGGTCAGGCGGGCGCTGAGGCCCAACCTGACCACCGAGATGATGACTAACGCGGCACAGATCACTGGACAGTCAAAAGGGGTCGTTCCCACGGCTGTCTGATCAGAACCCGTTCATTTCCAGTTGGATGGGTATATCAAGTGATGGGTTCGTTGTATCAAGTTTTGTAAACAGCTCAGGGAGAGGCACTTTCTCCAAGGCGGCGATCGAGATAACTTGCAGAACTTGATGGAGAGTTCCAGGCAGTGCGTTTTCGCGCTTAGCGATCGCCACCAGCAGGTAGGCGCACAACGCCGTCCAGATCTGGACGCGCACTCCGTTCGGA
>NZ_QAYX01000010.1 GCF_003054705.1 Opitutus sp. ER46 | reverse complement strand
AATATATGCTATTGATATATAGCATGTTGGATATACATCAGCCGTCCAAATTGAACGCTTACGATGCAGCAGCCACCTCGCGAATACGCTCGGTGAGAGCCTTACTTCAAACTTAACGCGGGAATTCGGGACGAGGCTGCCGCTCCCTCTGGAGAACGTGTTCTTCCTCAGCATCGGAGAATTCGAAAAAATGGTCGAACGTGTGCGGGCTGGGTCGACGACACTCCTCCGTGCGATAAGGCACGCGAAGGAAGATGACTCCTCACCTCGAACCCAGAAATTTCATTTCGGGCAACACCTGGACTCTCTCTGCAAAATCGAGAACAGGCTCCCGTTCATCCAAGAGAGCCTCAACCGAATCACAAAACGATGCATTGCGAGGCTCCCTCCGGAAATGCAGCCGGCGTTGCCGCGTGCCAACTGACCAATGCCGATTGATTTTGAAAACCGTCCGCACCTTTAGCCTACAAGGCACCGATCGTCATTAGCCGGACATAATGCGGCAGTGGCTGGCCACAAACGAAGGCTGAATAAAAGAGTCAGGAGGTTGCGACCTGACGCACCGCGTCGAGCAAACCTTTGCCCACGTTCACATGAAGCGAAGGAACGGCGGCGACCGCGATTTTGGCGATATGTGCAACCGTGCCTTCTGGATCGGTGGCCAGGCCCCTTATTTCCGGCACAAAGAGAGTTGGGTTGCTGAATGCGAAACGCTGCTCGCAAGCCCGCACCCACTGCGCGGAAATCTTGCGATCAAGGAGGGCCATGGTGTCCACGAACCAGCCGAACGACCGCACCGGCCAGCGCGAAAACGAGAAGAAGATTGTGACGACGAGCAGCGGATTGGGAGCCACCGGAAGTTCCGTCACGACGCGCAGCGCGTGCGCCCAACGCACCCAGTCATCTGCTTCCGAGGCCGCGGCCGCCGTGGAGTCGTCGATAGGCGCTGCAAAGGCGCCCGCGAGTCCATCAAGCAGGTTCGTTAATTCGTTTTGCAGGGGCGTGCCAGCAGCTGCGGCCCTCCAGGCCTCAAGAACCGGCCCAACTGGGTGAGACGACAAGGCGGCAAATGTCAGAGTGCTGAGCAGTAGAATGGGAATGGGAAACGGTGCCAGCAGCTCATACGGCTGCGGAGGCAAATCGGCGACAGGGGTGACGAACTGACTGGGGTCCTCGATCTTCAAGGCATGAAGCGCCGCCAGGGTCGCCGCAGTCTCCAGCGCCAAGGGTAGCAAGGTTGCGTAGTCGGCGGCTTTGAGGCGGCGCCGGGTTTCAAGCTCCAATAAGAAATATTGGAGCGATGGCAGCCGGACCTGCCTCAATTCGGCCCATTTGTTCGCGTAGCGCGGAAGCGCGGGCAAGTGGTCGAGTTCGAGCCACAAGTAGAGCATCCAAAAATAAGCGACGTTGGGCGGCGGAAGTTCGCGCAACCGCTCGTCGGCCCGCGGATCGCTGCAAAATCCTGCGACTAAGGGTGCATGGTCTACATCGGCCGCGCGACCCCGACCAGCCCAAGCCAGTTGATTCAGCATGTGACCGAAAGCCTTCAGAGCGCGCAGTGCGCCAAGGCTCGAACGAGGATCGGGCAATTGGGGTGCGCGTTCGAGCGCCAACCCCAGCCGCTCGACAGCTGTATCATGCTGTCCCGTTTGCCACAGAGCAAAAGCAGAGTCCGCGAGCATTGCGAACGCGCGAACCTCATCTTCGTCCTCGGCGGCGAGTTCGCTCCCGGCCAAAAAATGCGCCGCTGATGCCGCCCAGTCGCCGGCATGACCGGCCGCCGTGCCGGCGTTTTGATAGCAGTTAACAACACCGCTCAGGGTGAGCCCGCGCCACGGATTATTGGATAGTGATGCCTCGAAGTGTCTCTGAGCCTCGGGATAGCGCTTCGCCAGGAACGCGATTTTGCCGCGTTGTTCCGAGATGATCGCAGCCACTTCGGGATCGGCGGGCGCCAAGCGATCAAGCACGTGCGCCGCCTCTTCGGGGCGGTTCAGGTATTCATTCTCGATTACCGAAATGCCACGTGCCGCGCAGGCGGCAAACAGCTCGTTCCCCCATTGCACCGCGGCATTGAGGAAATCGTGAAACAATGCGAGGGTCGCATCCCACGACCGAATCGGTTTTTTCTCCTCGGCGAGCCACACTCGGTCGAACGCCATCAGCACGGACGGCTTGAAGCGGCAGAGCGCCCTTAAGTAGCGGCTGCGATCTTCGTCGCTCGCGTGCTCCAAAGTTTCGAGCAATTGCCTCAGCTCTGAGAGCCTGCCTGCCCGCATGAAAATCCCGAGCACAACGAAAACCTCCGCTTCATCCTCGGCGCTTTCGGCATGGAAAATGTCAGGCAGCAATTTACTCGGGAGGTTTGCGCCTTCCTTGTTCATCTGAGCGGTCACGTGCCGCAGCACGTCGATGCACCAAAGGAGCCGGCGGAACGGGACGGGGGCGCCCTCAGCCTTCACCAGGCTGAACGCAAGAATTGCGCGCAACGAATCCGCTGATTCGGAATCCCTTTCCGCCGCGATGATTTGATCGCAGAGCCCGAGGAAATGTTCGCATTGGGCGGGCAGCGTATCGGCCGCGACTTCAAACTGTAGCACCCGGAAAAGAAAATCGACCGCCGGCCAGCCCGGAAACACCGGCTGGCCGTCCGTGAACATGAACGGAGCCCACGAGAGAAGGGCGTGTAGCCCGGCGGAGTGCTCTTTGGGCACCCACATGAATTGCATGAGGAGAGGAGTCGCATAGTCCGTGGCCTGACTGAGGACGACATTAAGCATCGCGTGGACGGCATCGATGGCCTCAAACGGCTTGCAGGAGACAACCGCCTCGACCGCGGCAATCCGCATGGCTTTCGTGCGCTCGGGCGTGAGCCCCACGAGCAAGGAGGGGCCGATCAAGGGCGAGAGCTGAAAACGCTCCGACGACGCCCGTTCGATCCAAGGCCCGTGCAGTCGTTCGAAAGCGGCGGTCGCCTTGACGATGCGTTCGAGTTGCTGACCGAGTGCCAGAGCGTGATCGCGACGGAAAGGTCCAAACAATACGCTGAGTCGCGTGAGCAGTTCAGTTTCGTCAACCCCCAGGTTTGCGAGCAGGATCTGTTTCCTGTCTCGCGCCTCCTGCACGGCCGCACTCGCGGCGGAGAATTCATCCACGGAAACATCAGGCCAACCCCTCTCGCGCAATGCGATCAGTTGCGCATGGACGAGCTGGGGGTGCCCGGAAGTTTGCGCGGCTACCATCGGAGCCCAGCGTTCGGCGATCTTTTGATCGGCGCAGCCCATCCGAGTAGTGATTTCCACGATCTCGGCGTCGATGAGCGGTGGCGCCTTCACCACGACGGCCTCGCTCAGTCCGGCAGAGGCCAGTTCCACCGCACTGGGCGGCCGCTGATTGGTAAAGACGAGACGCGCGCCGCGTCGGCGGGCCATAAGCGCGAGGCCGCGCATGAGATTCATCGCTCCGGCGTCCAAGCGCTCCCACGGCAAGTCATCGATCAGCAAACCGAAGGGCGGCGGCTGTTGAGCGATGAGTGAGATGCATTCCTGGACCCCGCGAAATGTGCGGAACGATTCCTCGCTCGCCCTGAAAAGAAGCCAGTTGCCGCCAGTAGCTGCGGCAAAAAGTTGCGCCAGAGTGCTCTTGCCCATGCCGGACGAGCCTACGATCACGATGAACGCCGCGACGCCGACGGCCTTTTGCAGATCGGCCACAGCCGACTCGCGCCGGGAAAAGTCCGCGCCCGGTTCAATCGGCGGTACTGTGTCGGAGAAAAACCAGTTTGGCGTGACACCGGTCGCGCCGGCGAAGACTCCGCCGAGTAATTCCTGCCGACGCGCTGACAAGGCCGTAAGCACGTCCGGCACGAGATGGCGCTGGGTGGCCGCGAGCAGTCCCGCAGCCGTCAGGGCAACTTTTTCCTTGGCTGAGGCGACCGCATAGACGTCGGCGAACAAGGTGGCGGCAAGATTGCGCCCGTGTGCCGGCGTGGCGCCAAAATGCCGCTCGGCGAGGACCGCGAGCCGGCTCTCGACCGTGGCGCGAACGCCGGAATCGTCATCGCGGCCTGTTTCCCAGACGAGCGCACGAACGATTTTTGCCAGGAAGTCGGCTGGCGTCGCCGATTTCAAATAGTCCCGGACATCCTGATCCAGATTTTTGCCGACGGATTCGTCGGCTGCTAGAAACGCTCGCAACGCCTCGACCTTGGCAAGGTTGCCCGTCGCGGCCGCGGTCTTCCACAGCGAAAGCCCTGTTACGCCATCGAATGGGTCGCCTTTTTCGGTCGTCACGCCGGCCGTCGTCAGAAAACTGAACCGGATATCGGTCGCGGGACTCAGTTTTTGAAATGCCCACAGATGGTTGATAGCTTCGGCGACGCTTTCACTGCGCAAGGTGATTTCGCCCGTGAGGGCCTTGACTTGGGCTACCTGCGCCTGCTGATCCGAAAATGTTACGAAATCCTCTGCCCGTTCGGCAAAAAGTAGATCGTTCGGCTTCAGCTCAAGCCAAGCATCGACGGTGAGCCAGCATTGATATCCATACCCGCGAAACTTGTCGTGGGCTTGTTGATTGGCGGGCGACTCGATAGGCGGGATATCCATCTGGAGTTCGGGACACTGGGGCGGGAGCGCCGCAGATTCAATGCCTCGCCGCAATGCACGCCCTCGTTCGGCAAAGCCGATCCAAGCACGAGTTCGCACTGGGTCAAAGCCGCGACTAGAAGGAGCGGTTTCCAATCCGAGCGCGCCGCACGCCGCAGGACGGGTATACCGACATTTTCCGCGGCAGAAAATGTGATGACTTCCGCTGCGGCACCGCTCCCGCCGGCAAGCGGATTCCGCCTGTACGGATCGTGCGGTAGCCAACGAGGCCATCCAATTGAGATCGAACGCAACATCAGCTCTGATCTGAACAACCCCTGCGCAGATACCTGCTCCATGGTCCATGTCAAAGCCGCGTGGCGCGTGGTTAGTGGCATAGCCGGACGGCTACGACGCGAGAAGGGCCGTTGGTTACGCCGCTTGGTCGCGTGTCTTCGCGGACAAAGTGTTCTGACGTACGGGCTTCAAGTCCCAGAGTGCTTTCGTCAGCTCCTCGGACCAGCGGCCCAAGTAATTGGTACGAATCCTCGACTCGCTCGTGCCGGCCCCGATGGCAACCTTTGCAGGCGACGCGCCCGGAGCGTAGCACATGGCGGAAATCGCCGTATGCCGCAGCACGTCGGCACAGGGGAATATGTGCTTTGCCCGGACTTCGCTCCATTCCCGATCTGCGATGCGAGGCGTTTCTGCTGGCCACAATCCATCGTTCGCCGGGTATGCGTCCAGCCACTCCTTGAGTGGCCCGCAGAGCTTCCAAGGAAGGATGCGGTCCCCGTGCGCCTTTCCATGGATCTCAATTCCGCCAGGATGAAGCACGGTTTTGCCGGCACGGAGGTCCGCATCGAGTCGGTTGGCCTCGCCCTCGCGCATGCCTGGGCGGAGTGCACCGAAGACGCAGCAGGCGGCGTAGGGGACCCATTCCGGTGCGTTGACCTCCAAATCGCGAAGCAGTGACTGGACCGCGGCGGGTTGCAGCACTGGCGGTTTTCCACGCTTCACTTTCCGCCGCTCCATTCCCTCAGCCGGGTTTTCTGGCAGGTATCCTTTGGTCACCAACCAGCCGAGAAAGGCGGACACATCGCTCAGCAGACCGTTGTAAGTCGACGGGCCCACGTCATCCGACAAAGTGTTGAGCAGGCCTTCGACTTCGACGCGAGTGGGGCTTCCCACGAGAGGACGTCCGACAAAGGCAGCAAACCTTTTTGCTGCCTTCACCACGTTGCTGATTTGCGATTCGGTGATCCCCACTTTCCTGCGATCGGTCTCGTATTCAGGGATCGCTTTCGTCCATTCGATCGTCGCTGGCCGTTTGTAGTTCGCCAAGAGCCAAGCGGTTGCCGTCTCAAAGTCGATTCGCAGAACGGTGCGTAGGACACGCTGCATAGCTTCGGCGCCGCCAAGTTCATCAGCCGTCAAACGGGTTTGAAGGACCCGCAATTCCTGCTTGCCGTCATCCACCCATTGCTTCGCGACCAGTTGTGCCTCCTCCACGGAAGCCACGACCTTGCGTCGGTCTTGGCCCATGACCACCCAGCGCACAAGAAACCGCTCCACGCCGTTTGGGAGGGTTTTCTTGGTGATCTTGGGTGGTTCCTTCGGTCTGCCCACCCTTGGGCATATGAACGGAACACTGATTCCTCCAACAGACTGCCAAGAACTTCTTGGCAGGGGTAATGCCCCAAGCGAGTTTTCCCTCTAGGAAGGCTGGTGCCAGGGGCCGGGATTGAACCGGCGACCAAAGGCTTATGAGTCCTCTGCTCTACCACTGAGCTACCCTGGCGTGCCTTTGAAGACGTCGGCCACGCGGTCATTTCTGACCCGGCGATCGACGTGGAATGCGGACGTTACGGGGAGCCGGTTACCCGTCAAGGGTTTCGTTGGCCGACCCAAACGGCGCCTTTTCCGGCCCATTTCCGCTCCCGCCGCCCGCTTGCGCCTCCGCCCGTAGCCCCCAATCGGCCCCCACCGCCTGCCTGCGTCCGGTGGGTCCAATCCCAGCACCGATCCCCGCCGCGCACTCTCGCCCACGCAGCCGGCGACGCCCCCTCGACCTCCCGGCCAACTCTCCCCACGGCAGCAGGATATCGCCCCGGCGACGGCGCCCGGTAGGCGCCGCGCCGGTCGAACCCGCCCCGACCGCCCCGGTCCGTGCCGCTGGCACCATGGATACCCTCACCGACTTCCTGAACACCTTGCTCGGTCTGGATGCCAACCCCGAGGACCTGAAGACGTACCAGATGGCCGCCCGGGCCATCGTCGTCTCCATCGCCGCGCTCATTATGCTCCGGCTCGCGCACAAGCGCTTCTTCGCCCGCCGCAACGCGCTCGATGTCCTGCTCACCCTCATCATCGCCTCCAGTCTCTCCCGCGCCATCAACGGCAGCGCCGCCTTCTTTCCCACCCTCGCCGTCGGCTTCATGCTCGTCCTGCTCCATCGGGGCGTGAGCTGGCTCGCCGTTCGCTCGGCCTTCGTCGGCAACCTCCTCAAGGGTCACTCCGCCGTGCTGATCGACGAGGGCAACGTGCAGCCCGCGATGCTCGACCGGCACGATCTCAGCCGCGAGGACCTCGACGAGGACCTTCGCCTCAAGGGCGTCGACTCGCCCGCCAAGGTCCGCCGCGCGACCCTCGAGCGCAACGGCGAGGTGTCCGTCGTGAAAAGTGACGGTGCCTAGCCCGAGCGCGTTGGGCCGCGACCGCCCGGTGCGGCGGCAGCGCCCGGCCCGGTGTGCGACGTCGCGCGGTCCGAGAGAACGAGAACGATTGTGCGGACGGTCCCCTGCATCCGCATTTCGATTCCTTTATGCGCGACGCCGCTCTCCGGCAGACGCACGCCAACGTCAGCGACACTCCGCCTCCCGCGCGCTACGCCGAGCCTGTTCCAGCCCTCCCGCCGCCACCGCAGTCCGCGCCACCGCCGCACCCCGCCCGAGCCAGCGCAGCCTGCCGGTCACCAGGGCTGTTCCGAACAGGATCAAGCCGCACCCTCCGAGCAACCCAACGCTCACCCGCTCGCCCAGGAACAACACGCCCCAGCCGAGCCCAAACGCCGGAATCAGGAGCGTCACCACGCTCGTCCGCGCCGGCCCCACCCGCTGGATCAGCCGGAAGAAGACGAGGTACGCCAGCGCCGTGCACAGCACGGTCAGCCCCGCGGCCGCCGCCCACGCCCCCGCTCCCGGGACCACGTCCGGCCAGGCCCACACCGCCGCGGGCGCGAGTACCGCCGCCGCGGCCAGCTGGCTCCCCGCCGCGACTGTCAGCGGCGCTATCGCCCGCAATCGACGCCGCGCATACACCGTCGAAAACCCATACAGCGCCGTGCCGACGACACAGGCCGCGATCGCGAGCGCCGGCACTCCCGTCGCCCCCGGCTTCACCCCGAGTTTCCCGCTCGCGAGCCACGCCACTCCAGCCACCCCCAGCGCCATGCCCGCAAACCGGCCGCGGGTCAGCCGTTCCTCGCCCCACCAGGCGCCGAATGCAGCCGTCGCCAGCGGCGTCAGCGCCACGAACAGCGCGGTCAACCCCGCGGACAGCGTCAGCGACGCGTACGCAAAGAGCACATACGGCAGCGCGCTGTTGATCACGCCAAGGAGCGCCACCGGGCAAAGGTGCCCGCGCAGCGCCGCCCGCGCCTCCCGGCGAACCACGCCGGGCAGCAGCACCAGCGCCGCGCCTGCCGCACGCACCCCCGCCAGCGCCAGCGGCCCAAACTCGCCGGCCCCCAGTTGCAGGAACAGGTACGAAGCGCCCCACGTGGCCGCGAGGCCCAGGAGCAGCAGAAGGTCGGTGCGATGCATGCCCCACTTTCGCACGAGGTGGCCTTGTGCTTTGGTCCACTTGAAGGATCTTCACCAGACCACTTTTCCATGCCCCGCCTCCCGCGCTTCCAGGACTTCCCACTCGCCCCGCGCCCGCGCCACCAGCCGCTGCACCGCTGGCTGCACGGCGAGTTGCGTCGCGCGATCGTCGGCGGACGCCTCGCACCTGGCGCGCGGCTACCGTCCTCGCGCGACCTCGCCCGGCAGCAGGGTCTGGCCCGCGCCACCGTCGTCGGCGTCTTCGCGCAACTGCGCGCCGAGGGCTACCTCGTGACCCGCCACGGCTCCGGTACCGTGGTCGCCGCCGCGCTGCCCGACCCGTTCATCGACGCCGCTCCCGCCCGCCCCCAACGCGCGATCGGGCCGGGCAGCCGGGCATCCCACAATGCGCCGGCCGCCATCGCCACCAGCCGCTCGCGCTCGGCGTCCGCAACGGCTGCGACGTCGCCGGCGAGTCCCGCCCCCGCCGCGTTCGACATTTATCGTCCGAGTCTCGACGCCTTCCCGCTCGCGATCTGGGCCCAGCTGACAAGCCGGCGGCTGCGCCTGGGCCGCACCGCGCTGCTGACCGCCGGCGATCCCCTCGGCTACCGTCCGCTCCGCGCCGCCATCGCTGAACACCTGGCGGCAACCCGCTCGGTGGTTTGCGACGTCGATCGGATCGCCGTCGTCTCCGGCACGCAGCAGGCCTTCGACTTCATCCTCCGCCTGCTCCTGCGCCCGGGCGACCACGCGTGGATGGAGAATCCAGGCTACCCCGGTGCCGCCCGGCTGCTGCGCCGTGCCGGCGCCCACGTGGTGCCGATCCCGGTGGACGCCGCGGGCATGGTGGTTCCCGGCGGACGCCGCCAACCGCCCGCACCGGCGATGATCTACGTGACGCCGGCGCACCAGTTTCCGCTCGGCGCAACCCTCTCCCTCGAACGCCGACTCGCGTTGCTCGCACTCGCGCGCGACCGCGGCACGTACGTGTTCGAGGACGACTACGACGGCGCGTTTCGCTACGACGTGCGCCCGCTCGGCGCCTTGCAGGAGAACGACCGTGCCAACCGCGTGATCTACGCCGGGAGTTTCAACAAGCTTCTGTTCCCCGGTCTGCGGCTCGGCTACGTCGTCCTGCCGACGGCGCTCGTTGCGCCCTTCGCCGCGCTGCGCGAAGCGGTCGACCGGTACACCTCGCCCATCGAGCAGGCAGTGCTGGCCGATTTCATTGCCGAGGGCCACTTCGAGCGGCACCTGCGCCGCATGCGCAATCGGTATCGAGAGGGCCGAGACGCGCTCTTTGCCGCGGCGCGGCGACACCTGGGCACGAAGTTGAATCTGCAGCCGACCGAGGCGGGTATCCACGCGGTCGGCTTCCTGCCCGCCAGCGCCGACGACGTGCGCGTGCAACGCCGCGCAGCCGAGGCGGGAATCAACGTCACCGCGCTCTCGCCGTTCTACCTACAGGGCCCGGCTCGCCCGGGCCTCCTGCTCGGCTTCGCCGCACCGTCAGAGGTGCAGATCGCCCGCGGCATGGAGACACTCGCGCGCGTGCTGCGCCCGGCGTGAACGCCGGGACGAGGGAGTAAGGGAATGAGGGAGCAAGGGATTGAGGGATTGAGGGATTGAGGGTCAGCCAGTCAGTGGCTCCCTACTTTCACCCTCACTCTCACTTTCACTCCGAAGGCGCGTCGCCGGATATAAGCATCGTCATTCGGCGCCCGCGGGAGTATTCCTGCCCGCGCAGTGACAAAACACACGATCGGGTTACTCGGTAACCACGAAGTCCCCGGCGCCACAGGCGCCGCCGACAAGAAAGAGCTATCAATGCTCCGAGCTTCGCTCTGGGAGGTTCTTACCTCCTAGGACTTCACTCGGTTAGTTCCGCGCTCCATCCGGCTCCGCCGGGTGGAGCAACACGGAACGCCAGAGCGTGACCTCGCCCGGATGACCGTGCTGCGCGAGGCGCTTTTCGATCCAGTCGGCGGCCGGCTCCTCGATCCGGTGGTGAGGATCACCTCCGAGATTGGGACGGAGCCGTCGCACAATCGCCCAGCAGGCCCACGCGCGCGCGCGGCGCTGTTCGCGGCGCGGTTCGTTCATCCGGCCGGCGAAGTGCTGAAAGTGGACGCGCGGGTTGCCGAGAAAGACATCCGGCGGCGTGGCGCGGAGCATCCACGCGAGCGCCGCATACGGGAGCGGCCACGACCGCAGCACCGGTTCTTCGCCAGTCAGGTCGGCGCCGAAGGCGCGATCGAGACAGAGCAGCGCCCGCGCCGCCAGCCGGCGTTCCCACAACGCCTGCGCGTACTCAAGGCAGGCGAAGTAGAATTCCCCGCGCCGCTCGGCGGCGCGAAACGCATGCAGCCGCCGCCAGTCGAGACCCGGCCGCGCGGGAGGCAGGTGGGGACACGGAACCATCACCCCGCGAACGAACCCCTCCCGCGCCAAAACGCCAACCGCGCCCGGACTCAGGGTTGGAAAGTCGCAGGTTTGAACGTTGCAGGGTCCGAACCGCGACAGGTCCGTCCCCGGCTTTGCCTCCGGCTTCTGGTCTCTGGCCTCCGGCTTCTGGCTTGGCGGCAGCCCCGCTTTCGTGGGACAAAGCGCCACTTGAATTCGCCCGAGACAGACTCCGCCGCTGTGCCGCCGCCTCCCGCCAAGCCCGATTCCGTGGTTCACGAGATCTCCGGGTGGCGGCGGCTCGTGCTGTGGCCGTTGGCGATGCTGCTCCAGCTCTGGGGCCGCACGCTGCGGTTCGAAATCGACGAAGACGCCAGGCGCGCGATCACGAAGCGCGACGTGCCGATCGCGTTCATCCTTTGGCACAACCGGCTGTTCCTCGCGCCCGAGATCTATCGCCGCTACCGCGGTAAGCGCCCCCTGGTGGCCCTAATCAGCGCCAGCGGCGACGGCGCCTGGCTCACGGCCTTTTTCTCGCTGGTCGGTATGCGCGCCGCGCGCGGCTCCAGCAGCCGGCTCGGACGCGAGGCCGCCACCGCCCTCCTCGCGGCGCAGCGCGCGGGCTACGACATCGGCATCACGCCCGATGGCCCGCGCGGGCCCATGTACGACGTGAAGCCCGGCGCCGTTATCGTGCCGCGGAGGACAGGCGCGCCGCTGCTCGTGTTTGGCTGCGAGTTCACCGGCGTGTGGCGCCTGCGGAGCTGGGACAAGTTCTGCCTGCCAAAACCGTTTTCACGCGTGCGCATGCATTGCGAAGTCGTCACCGCCGAGCAACTCGCCGACCGCGAGAACGGCCTGACGCTGCTGCGGAATCGTCTCCTCGCGCTCAATCCGGATCCGGAAGCGAACGCCCGCTAGACGGCGAACGCGCCAGCACGGGCGTAGCCAACCCGTCCCCGTTGGGAGGCACCCGCCACGTTTCCACCCTGTGATCGAATCATCTGGGGGTCCAAGTGAGGACACTTGCGCCGCCGCCCCCGACGCGATGATCCCCGCGTACTTTGCAGGCAACGCCCCAGCCCGCGACCGCATCAGAAGCGGCTCGGTAAAACTGCGGAATACGACGCCGGTCGCGCCTGGGGCGGCCGGCGTCGAGCCAAAGGCTCAGGCGAATTCGGGCGTGAGCGTGACGGTGCTGCCGGAGGCCACGACGCTGTCGGGCCCGGTGCACCAGGTCATGTCGTTGAGCAGAAGCTTGAACGAAATAGGCCGGGCGAACTCACCGAGGATCAGTTCCCACTGATCCGACGACACGCACTCCATGCGCACGCCTTGATTCCAGCTCAGGCCGGGACCGTCGCCGCGCACGTAAAGCGCGTTGCCGAAACCGACGTCGATCCGCGCCACGATCTTCGTGAACACCGGAGCGGGCGGAACGGCCTTCACCGAAGGCGCGGCCGTCTTCACCTCCGACGCGGCGGGCTGGGCCAGCGCGGCAGTAAGAGAGTCGATCGTCTGCGGGTCCATCCCGGCGGACTTCTTCTTGGCAGTCTTGGTCGAACGGGTCGCTGGGGCAGGCGACTTGGTCTTGGCGTTGTTCTTCTTCATCGCGGTCATGGTGTGTGAGTTGGACGAGGTGTTTCGAACCCCTGATTCGTGGGCACTGTAGCAAATGCAGCGCCAAGAAACCAGCCATGTTTGCCCCGCGCCCGTTACGAACAGGTTTCGCGGCCGAGCACTCGACGTCGTGGCCCCAGATATCGCGAAACTTCGCGCCCCGACGATCCGCCTCCCCAATCGTTCGCCCCACGCCGAGTAGCCACACTCCATTTCCACATCTGCTCCGCGCGCTCCTCCCTCTCACTTTCACTCTCACTCTCACTTTCACTGCGAGGCCGCGCCGCCGCCGAGCCATGTGATTGCGCGTGTTCTCCGGATTGACGTGCCGCGCCGTCCCGATTGCTTGGAAAGCGATGCCTAGGTCAGAACCCAGCGCCAAACCACCACCCTTCCAGGTCGCGACGGAGCCCTCCCGCCACCTCGTCCGGGCCACGTTTCGCGGCGTCGTGCGTCCGACCGACATGCGCAAGCAGGTCGACTACATGAAGACGCAGCTAGGCGAACTTGGGCAGGGATTTACGATGCTCACCGATCTCGCCGACCTCGAGCACATGGAGCTCGAGTGCGTAGGCGAACTCACGCGGATGATGGACGTCTGCATGGCCGCCGGCATCGGCAAGGTCGTGCGGGTGATCCCGGATCCCGACAAGGACATCGGGTTCAACCTGCTTTCGCTGACGCATTACCGGGGCAAAGTCCCGACCGCGACCTGCGAGACGCGCGAGGAAGCCGAAGCCGAACTCGCGCACTGAGCCGCGAATCGCGGATAACACGGGGACCGCGAAAGGCGCGAAAAGCCGCGAAAACCTGTGGCCAGCGCAGGTTGGAGGGCGAAGCGGTTGTGCGAAGCTCCACAACGATGCCCCTGCCCTGAGAACGGTCAGCGCATGGACATTTCGCGAGTGGCCGGTCGCACGACGAAATCACGTGGCGAGGCGGACGGCTTTGGATCTTCGCGTCCGTTCGCGTGGATCACGGTTAAGCTCCAACGGTTGGGTTCTGGCGACTGCGGCGCGGTTTCTAAATCACGCGTTGCCCGAGTCTGCGCAGTCGGGCTGGCCGAAGGCCGGATCAGGCTCCTTGAACCAAGCGTCGCCTCGCTTCTCCCGCCACGCGCGCCACCCCGGCGGCAGGTCGGCAATCGAGCGCAGGGTGTCGTCCACCTCCAGGAGCGTCTGCATCGTCATCACACGGCCATCGTCCTGGGCATCGGTCGTGCCGCAGAGGAAGGCCCACGAGTGATCATCCCCGTAGTGGATGACGACCTGGATGACGTGCCGCTCTTCCATCACCTGCCGCGTCGTGACGGCCGCCGTTTCCGGTGCCTGGTCAAAGGGCCAGGCGTCCGACCGGTGATCAGCGTCGGCCGACGGGCGACCGGGCGGACGATACCCGCCGCCAAAGATGCGAGAGAAGAGCCCCATGTCCGAGAGAGGACAGGCCCGCGCAGGCGAAGTCAAAACCGCCCTGCGCCCGCGTGCAGCGTGCCGCAAGCACGCCCGTCTCTAGTTTGCTATTCGTCATTCGACACCAGGCACGTGCCGTCAGTCGGGTTCAGCCCTTCAGCGTTCAGCATTCAGCTTTCAGTCCTTTTCTTGTGCGCCGTGAAGCCTCGCCGATGTCGATTTGAGCCGCGCGACCAACGCTTCGTTGGCCCGGCGCGTGGTCTCCTCCGCCGATTGCGGCGGCTCGTCCGCGAGCGCCAGGGCGAGCAGCTCGAACGCGAGGATGATCTGGTAACCGGCGCGCGCATACAGGTCGTAAAACTCGGTCACTTGGGCGAACTCGGCCGCCACCACCTTGGCCCAATCCGCCGCATCGATGAGCCCCTTCGCGGGCAACGGGTGGGCGGAATAGAGCTCGCGCACGTGTTCGATGACGTCGGGGATGAGCCGCTTCAGCGTCTCGGGCTGGTCGGCCTCGGCGAAGCGCCGGAGCTCGCCCGCGAGCGGATCGATGAGTCCGATGCCAGGGGCCAGTTCGCGCTGGAGGGCGTTCGCGCCGCGGCGGACCGTGGTCTGGATGCTCTCCATCCGCTGCTGCGCGAGGTCGATCTCCTTGCGCAGGGAGGAGTCGGCCGGATTGGCCTTGTACTGCTCGAGCAGCGCGCGGCCCGACTCCAGCAGCGTGTTGTGCTGGGCGATGAGCGCGGTGTGCGCCTCCTTCACCGTGGCGTGCCGCCGCTGGGCGTAGGCGCCCACCTTGGCGATGTAGTCGTTTAGTCCCTCGGCGAGCGCGATGGTGACCAGGATCGCTTCGAAGAGCATCCGCTGGGTGTTCTCGTCCTTGGCCTCGACCAGGTTGGCCTGGAGGCGCTCGAGGCGAGCATTGATCGCGTTAACAGCCTTCTCGTGGGGCGTCATGGTGTGGGAACCGCCGATGTTCCGCCCGCCCCCCACCGGCGCAACGATCAATTCGGGAAGCCAGAAGAACCCGCCCCCATCATTTCCGCCAAAACCGAGAACCTCTCGCGCTACCACCGGAGCGCCAAGTTTTGTCCATTGAAGAGTCTCAAGCGGGCCCCAGAGTTCGATGAATCACAGCGATGAGAGGGCCGAATCTGCACCACGTCGGAATCCATCAGGCATCGGGCTCGCACACGAGTCGCGCCCTGCGCAGCCGCAGTTCATCGTCAGCTGTCCGAGGTGTGATGCGCTATGTCGGCGTTTTCCTATTTCTCGCCGCCGTTGCGCACGCCGGTATTTGGGGCCTACCGCGAGGATACGTGATCGCAGACGCCACAGACGCGGATCGGCAGTCTATTTCGGCCACCCTTCGAACGGTGGCAAAAGGTCACGACATGAAGGATCAGATTCTGTTGGCCAGCGACCTTGAGACCTTCGCGTATTTCGCGAATTCATCGGGAACGATCCAAGCGCGCAAGGAAGGCGCCCGTGTGATCGTTTTGACCATTTTTCTGGCGAAGGAGCGGACACTCGCGGTCGAGATCGATCGATCCCTGGGGACGGCGTTCGCGAGCCGATTTGGCGACCGCGTTCAGAGCACGGCCCGCGCGCGGAACACGCCCGATCAACACCGAAGCCCCCTTCGTCTCATTAGGCTTCAAATGCCCTCAGAGGGGCGACGGATCCCAGGCGCCGAAATGCCGCGGGCCGAACTCGGACAACCGCGGCGGTCAGCGGGAATCAAATCTCCTTGTTGGTAAGAATGGGGTGACAACGTATCTACTCATGCCGACAGTGTGATAGCTCTGGCGCGTTATCCGACGCGCCCGACCTCACCTTCGCCTCTGATTGGTACCCTATGAAAAAAATCCTCGGCTCCCTCATCCTCGTCATCGCGCTGATCGCATCCGCATCGGCCCAGGGTATTCCCATGATCAGGAGGGGGGAGGTCTTGCGTTGGACCATCGAAGGTGGCCAGAGCGGGTTGATGAAAGTCACGGCCGTTGACGGAGCGCTCTTCGAGATTGAGCAGACCAATGAACACAATCGGTCTGTGGGCGCCGTCAGGATGTTTGGAGCCGTAATCGACAATGGAAGAAAGGTCATCCTCTTGAACGTCGGTCAGTGGAAAGAGGTGTGGGAGGGCGAGCTGCTCCACGACAAGATCGTTGGCACCCTTTCGGCGGGTACCGCCCACTCCAACTTTCAGATACTCCCAGCGGCCCACCGTGAGGCAGGGCCCGCACCATTCATTACCGGCAGGACCCTGCGTTGGGAAACCAACGCGCTGGGAGGACAGGGCGGCACGCTTTTCGTCACCCGCACGGAAGGCCCCTGGTTTTACCTGGAGCAGAGCAACAGTAAGAATCCCAATGCGGGCGTCGTCAGACTGGAAGGCGAGATCAAGGAAGGCAGAATCTACATCTACAACCGGAAGTGGAATGAGACCTGGGTCGGAGTCGTTCGGCGCGGAGTCGTGGTTGGCAAGGTGAACGGCCAAGCCGAATTCAGGATCTTCGAATAGCCTCAGGCCTGACGAACCTGGAGATTCGCATCCTTCGCGTCCTTCCCCGCGCGCTCATCCTGCATTCCAGGATGGCCTGCCATCCGTAGCCTCAACCGCTGGCGGTTGAGCGAAGGATGGTGGACCACAAGTCCGTTTAGCACAAACCGAGACCCGCTAAACAAATCGTGCGAACAATCCGGCGAGGTGCTAAACACCGAAATGCCGCCGACGAAACTCGTGTCCGGAACCGGTCTTCAGATATCTCTCGAATGCGACCGCCCGGCGCTCATCTGCGAAGGCGTGGTAGCATACGAGATTCCACGGTCGATGCTTGGCGGTGTGTGGCGAGCGACCGGCGTTGTGGTCCTTTAGCCGGGCACGGAGATCGTCGGTCAGGCCCACGTATTTCTCGGACGGCTCCCTTACTGATTCGAGAATGTAAACGTAGTGCACGACTTTGCCGTTGTCGCACGTCTGGCCCTCCTTCGGCAACCCTACGGAGGGCATCCTTCGCCGGGGCAGTCGATACTGCGTCCGTCTTCTGAAAGATGGCCTGCCATCCGTAGCCTCAACCGCTGGCGGTTGAGCGAAGGATGGTGGACCAGATCGGGATCAAACCGACGACCTCATCGTTGCGAACGATGCGCTCTATCAACTGAGCTACTGGCCCGTGAGGAGGTGACGTAATTGCGGAATCAACGCCCGCAAGTAAACACCTTTTTTTCGGCGTTAATTGCCTTTTTCTCCTCGCGCTTCTTTTCACCTCGTTTCCACCAGCGACGGGAGCCGAAGCGCCTCGTCGGCGCGGGGTTGGATTACACCCGCGACGCGGGTACCGGCGACTCGATCCCCAACGGGCGGGCGGTTGACCTGATGCTACAGCTCCAGCGCGAAAGCCCAAGGCACGGCGTCAGAGACTCGCTCTCGTCCGCGGGTCGGGGGCCCGCGGACTACTGGAATTCCGGTAGTTTCGGTCCTCCCAATTGGGAGCGATTTCCCGCACACTGTCGCGTTCGCCCCGTCCTGCTGCACCAGTCTACCCCACCAGGCAACGATCCCAGTTCGCCTTACCAGCATGTCAGCATACCGAGCCTCACTGTTCGTTCGGCGTGCGTCCTCCGGCCGAAAACCGGCACGTATTGCCCCATCCTCCGCGCTTGTTCCCGCGCTGCGGCGGCCACGCGCGGAGATGCTCCTGACCGCCCTCGCACTCCAAGCATGTCTCGCCATGGCCGATACCCCGAACCTCGACAATCCGTCCACCCCCGAGGACTTCAAGGCCCTCGCCGCCCTCCGCACCGCCCAAGCTGAAGCCATCAAGGCGGAGACCACCCTGCTCACCGCGAAGAAGGACCTGGCCAAGGCCCAGACGCCTGACCCTGCCGCGGCCGCGATCACGGCAGCCACCCAGGCAGCCAGTCTCGCCGCCCAGCAGAGGGCGCTTTCCGACAGCGAGGCGGCGATCCTGAAAAACACGTTGTCCGTCCCGACCGCCGAATACAAAGGCGAGGTCAAGGTCGGCGACAAGGCCGGCACCATCGAGGCAGCGTTGCTCGCATCGCGGGCGATCACGATCGCCGCCGAGAAGATCGCCGCGACCGTGGGCGACAAAGCCCGGGGGCCCATCGTGCTGTTTGGCAGTTCCGATCTGCCCGATTTTCAGGCGCTGATCGCGTTCGACGCGCAGTTCAACGCCATCGACGCCGCCGTGTCCCGCGCCGCCGCCAAACTGAAAGCGGCGGCGACCACCGAGGCGCCCCGCAAGTCGATCACCGAGGTCATCACTCCCGCGGTGATTGGCGCGGGGCTGGAGGCCGTGGACAAGCTTCTCGGATTCTTCCGGACCGACTATTCTGTCCAGGGCGTGGCGATCGCAAACGACGATCTCCTGCTGCTCTCCGCGCTGGCCGGCTCCCTCAGCAACAAGTCCATGACGGTGGAAGTACCTGCACTCTACAACTCGTCCGCCGTGCTGCAGACATCTCCGGTCCTCCTCCACCTGCAGGGACTGGCGCAGCGGCGGATCGAGCTGCAGCAGGCATACGACGCCGCCGTGGCGTCGCTCGAAGTACTGAACAACGCGGCGGCGCACGGCACGGAGCAGGAAAAAAGGGAGGCGACCGCGACACTGGCGACGCTCAAGCCGGCCGTCGAGCAGGCCAGAATCACACTGGCTTCCTACGACGCCTTCCTCACGAAACTCACGACGGCCGACGAAAAGGGAAAGTTCGCGGTCGTGACCGTGGTCCAGCAGGACGCAGTGCGCAACAAGCTGAAGGCCGCCGCCCACCTCATGATCGCCCGCGTCTCGACGACCGGCGGCACATGCTACACGCGGAAGAACCTCTGGAGCTTCTTGGGCACGATGCCGTTCTTCACGATGGGGGGCGTCGTGGTCAGCTACACGTTGATCGATGGCCGCACCGGCGCGGTCATCAGCGCCGGCACCATCCCGGTCGACGGCGGATTCTACAAAGTGAACCGCCTGCCGCCGGAAATTCTCGCCCGCTGAACCGAACGCCCACGTCGGGCTGCAGCCAAGGACCCACCATGAACCGCGAGTACGATCTCAAGAAACACGTCGAACTCATCGCACGGAAGCACGGCGGCATCGAGGGCCTGCGCGCGCTCGTTGCGGCAGGCACGCTGCGGCCGCCGGCCGAACCCCTGGAATCGGTCCGTGTCCCCGGCGCGGAATCGAGGATGGGCTCGGTCCGCGTGGCGCTGGAGACGCTGGCGCTGAACCGCGAACCGGATGCCGACTCGCGGTACATGCTCGAGGCGATCATCGACGCGGACCTCCGGCCCGCGATCGACATCGTCGATGGGAGCTTCACGAGCGGGCATCCGCTGTGGACCCAGCTTTCCGACGACGCGGCGATTCGCAGCCGGCTCGAGGCGGCGTGCAGATCGGTCGGCCGCATCGATCTGCCAGCCAACTCGCGATTGCCGTACGGCGGGACCGGGTTCGTGGTCGGCCGCGGGTTGATCATGACCAACCGCCACGTGGCGGAACTCTTCGCCACCGGGCTCGGCACGCGGATCACCTTCACGCCGGGCGCCGCGGCGTTCAATCCGACCCACGAGCTGAATCGGCCGACTGGCCCGAGCTTCAAGGCCCGGCGCGTCGTGATGATTCACCCCTACTGGGACATGGCCCTGCTCGAAATCGAGGGGATCGACACCCTGCCGAGCCTGCCGTTGGCGTTGGCCGACGCGCGTGACCTGTCTGGCCGGGATATCGCCCTCGTCGGCTACCCATCCTTCGATCCGCGCAATCCCGCGGACGTGCAGAGCAATCTGTTCCAGGACAACTATGGCGTGAAGCGCCTGCTGCCTGGAGAGCTGCATTCGGCAATGAACGCCGCGAGCTTCGGCAAGATCGTGAGGGCGGCCACGCACGACAGCTCCACCCTCGGCGGAGTCTCCGGCGCGGCACTGATCGACCTGCAGACGGGCCAGGTGCTTGGGCTCCACTTCGGTGGCGTTTACCGCGAGCAGAACTACGCCGTGCCCAGCTCGGAGCTCGGGCGCGACGCGCGGGTGATCGACGCCGGCGTCACCTTCGACGGTCCGGCGCGCGCCGACGCCGCCGCCTGGCCGGATTGGTGGGCCAGGGCGGATGCGTTCGAATCCGCCGACCCGAACGGAGATGGACAGTCCGCGCCCGCCCCCACCCCCACGGACGTGGCGGCGCTGGGTACCCGCTCCGAGCGCCGGTACGAGATCGAAATTCCGCTGAAGATCACCGTGACCATCGGCGAGACACACGCCGTCGGTGCGGTGGTGACCGCGGTCGCGGCGTCCGATCAACGGCTGGAGACGATGCGCTCGCCCTGGCACGAAACCGATTACGCCGGGCGATCCGGCTACGACCCCGATTTCCTTCGCAACGAGTCGGCCGACGCGACGGTGCCCTCCGTGCCGATGCCGACGGCGGCCGATCCCAACGTCCTCGCCAGAACGACCGCAGGTGAGGATGTGCTGAAGTACCAGAACTTCTCGATCCGCATGCACGCCGCCCGCCGGATTGCGCTGGTGACTGCGAGCAACGTGACGAAGGAGTCCGCGCTGCGGAAACCAGAACCAGGCCGCGATTACAGCCGCAAGGGACTTTCCGGTCTCGGCCCGAATGACATCGAGCAGTGGTTCCCGGACCCCCGCCTCGAGGCACAATTCCAGCTGCCCGACGTGTTCTACAACAAGGACCGGCAGGCCTTCGACAAGGGACACCTTGTGCGGCGCGAAGACGTTGCCTGGGGACGCACGTACGATGAACTTCGGCGCGGCAACGGCGACACGTACCACCTGACAAACTGCTCGCCGCAAGTGGGTGACTTCAACCGCTCGGTCAATGGCGTGAACAACTGGGGCGACCTGGAGAATCTGGTCCTGGCGCAGGCGGCCAGCGAGCGGCTGTGCGTCTTCGCCGGCCCCGTGCTCGACGCGAACGACCAGATATTCCAAGGCAAGGGCCCCGGCGGGGCGAGGATCCTGGTGAGGATTCCCTCGCGTTTCTGGAAGGTCATTGTCACCCGGGCAGACCAGGGCCTCGGCGCCTACGGCTTCGTCCTCGAGCAGGACCTGTCCGACGTGCAATTCGAGGAGTTCGCGGTGGCGCGGGAGTTCATCCCGATGATGACGCCGATCGTGGAGATCGCGGCGGCAACCGGAGTCACCTTCGCCCCGGCGATCACCGACGCGGACCAATACCACGCCGTCACCGGCCTGGAACTCGCGATTGGTCACGGCCTCCGCCGCCAAGACGCCAGCCAGGCGGTGCGCCGCGGCAGCCGAGCGGCCCCGACGAATTAGGCGCGGGAGAATCCGACGAGCGTAATACGAGACCCTGAAAACCGGGCCAATCCCAAGGCCGGATCGAACTGAACTCGACGACGCCGGGAGTCATCCGCCTGAACCGCGCTCGCGGCGCAGGCGGCGGCTACTCCGTTCCCGCGACGTGCCGGGCGAAAATCATCTTCCCGCCGGCGGTCGGCAGCACGCTGATGATCTCCACCTCGACGCGGCGGCCGATCAGCCCGCGGCCACCGTTCACCACGATCATCGAGCCGTCCTCGTTGAACCCGACCGCCTGGGTTTCCTCCTTGCCGGGTTTCACCAGGTCCACCTCGATGCGCTCACCGATCATCAGCTCCGGCCGCAGCGAGCGCGCCAGGGTGTTGAAATTCAGCCACGGCACGCCGTGAAACTCGGCCATCTTCGCCAGGTTGTAGTCCGTCGTCAGCAGCTTCGCCCGCATCGACTGCGCCAGGAACACCAGCTTCGCATCCACATCCTCGCGCTTCGTGACCTCGCTCTCGGTGATCCGGATGTCCAGGTGCTTGATCTTCCGCAGCTCATTGAGCACCTCCAGCCCACGTCGGCCCCGGGCCTGCTTGGTCGGGTCGTTCGAATCGGCCACCGCGCGCAGCTCGTTCAGCACGAATCGCGGGATCACGAGCGCCGACGTCAGGAAGCCCGACTCGCACACCCGCGCGATCCGGCCGTCGATCAACACGCTGGTGTCGACGACCACGAGCGGCACATCCACCTCGTGCGGCACGAAGCGCACGTACGGGATGATCAGGTTGAACTCATCCTTGCCGCGCAACGCGATCACCGTCGCGAGATAGGTGCAGATCAGGAACAGCCCCAGTCGCACCAGGTAGATCACCTGCGGGTCACCCTCCGACAGCAGCGGCGATACGCTCAGCATGTAGGCAATCAGCGAGCCGACAAAGAGCCCAAAGGTCAGCGCCGACAGGCCCCGCAAGGAAAAGCCCTTGAGCAGCACGTCCACGAGGACGACGAGCACGCCGATCAGGAAGCCGATGGCCACCGCCAAGGCGCGGAAGGCATCCCACTCACTGATGGTGTAGCACACCAGCCATCCGCCGGCAGAGCACAGCGCGATGAACACGAGCCGAATTGGCAGCAGAGTCTTGTCCATGAGTCGGGGCGCGAGGGTTGCGCTCTAGGAGCCGCGCAAAAAGAAAATCGCCACCGGAACCCCGATCATCACGGCCGTGAGCAGCAGCAGAAACACCTGCGTGCGCCGGGCTTTTAGCTTTTCAGCCTCCGTGGGTTCCATTTGCTGCAGCGCACCAAACCCACCGTGTCATGACAACGCAATACTGGCTGGTGAAGTCCGAGCCCGAGACCTACAGCTGGCACGATTTCCTACGCGACGGGCGCACCGACTGGACCGGCGTCCGCAACTATGCCGCCCGCCTGAACCTCAACGCGATGCAGCGCGGCGACCGCGTGCTCTTCTACGAGAGCGTCACCACCAAGGCCGTCATCGGCACCGCCGAAGTCAGCCGGACTGCCTTCCCCGACACCACCGCCGACGAACCAGGCTGGGTGGCGGTAGAACTCAAGGCCCGCACCGCCCTGCCCCAGCCCGTCACGCTCGCGCAGATCAAGACGATCCCCGAGCTGCGCGAGATGGCGCTGCTGAAGCTCTCGCGCCTCTCCGTGCAGCCGGTCACGCGCGCCGAGTTCGAACGCATCCTCGCGCTCGGCGGCGCGCGCTAGCCGGGCCAAAACGGACCTGTCCCTGATTGAGGGATTGAGGGAGGAGACCGGACCTTCCCAATGGCTGAGCCCCAAACGGACCTATCCCCCTTGGCCGGGGCCGTGGTGCCCGCGGGCGCGATTGGGCGACGCGGGCCCTCACCTTCCCTCCGCCCGCGTCCCTAGCAGCCGTTGCGTCACCACCCCGCCGCCGGCTCGACAGCCCCGGGCGTTTTTGCGTGGTTGGTACGCCGTGCCGCGACTCTCCCAAATCACCATTCTCGCCCCCGGGCTGCTCGGCGGTTCCGTCGCCCGCGCCGCGCACACCGCCGGCATCGCCGACCGCATCGTCCTCTGGGCACGCCGCCCCGAATCGCGGCTGAAGCTGCGCGAGCAGCCGTGGTGTCACGAGGTCGCAGACACGCCCGAAGCCGCCGCCCGCGCCGCCAGCCTGGTCGTGGTGGCTTCGCCGGTGGACAAGATTGTCCCGCTGGTCACACAGATCGCCGCCTCGCTTCCGCCCGGCGCAATCGTGACCGACGTCGGCAGCGTGAAAGGCGAGATCGCCCGCCACGCCGCCGCGGCGCTCAAGTCGGCCAACCCGTTCGTGGGCTCGCATCCGATGGCCGGGTCCGAAAAGACCGGCTGGGAACACAGCACCGCCGAGCTCTTCCAGCGGCGCACGTGCTTCGTCACGCCGCTGCCCGACACGGCCGCCGCCGCGGTGGAAACCGTGGTCGGCTTCTGGCATGCGCTCGGTGCCGAGGTGGTCACCGTCGATCCCGACCGGCACGACGAGATTGTCGCCCACATCAGCCACCTGCCCCAGGTGATCGCGACGAGCCTTTGTTCGTTTCTCGCGCAGAAAAATCCTGCGTGGCGCAACTACGCCGGCGGCGGACTGCGGGACACCACGCGGATTGCGGGCAGCGACGCCCAGATCTGGCGAAGCATTCTCGAGCAGAACCGCGATGAGGTGCTGCGTGCGCTGCAGCAGTTCGAGGACGAGTTGCACGGCTTCAAGGCCGCGCTCCTGAACCGCGACTATCACGAAGTCGTCTCGCGCATCGAACGCGGCAAGGCTTACCGCGACCAGTTCCGACCGTAGAATTTTTGCGGGGCGGGCCCGCAAAAATCCTACGAAGGACGGGCGGCCGCCCGTCCGGGAAGGACGCTCACTCCGGCGCAACCAGCCACTCCGCGCCTTCCGCCCACTTTCACTTTCACTTTCACTTTCACTTCGGCGGGCGCGGCGCGCCCGCCGGATTTTCCCCTTCACACGCCCCGCAAGTTGGCCGACGCTGCTCGCTTCGTATGCCGCTTCCCGAGCTCCTGCCGATCCCACCGTTCACCCAGCCCGCGCGGGGCGAGGTGACGCTGCCGGGATCGAAGAGCCTGACCAATCGCGCGCTCCTGCTGGCGGCGCTCTGCCGTGAACCGGTCACTCTCACCGGGGCGCTCTTCAGCGAAGACACGCACCTGATGGCGGAAGCGTTGCGCCGTCTCGGATTCGACGTCGCGGCCGATGCCGCCAAGCACACCGTCACGGTCGGCGGCCAGTCGCGTGCGTTCGCGGGCAAAACCGTCGCGCTTTTCGTCGGTCTCGCGGGCACCGCGGCCCGGTTTCTCACCGCCCTGTGTGCCACGGCCCCGGCCGGCGTGTACCTGATCGACGGCGTGGCGCAGATGCGAAAGCGCCCGATGCGGCCGCTGCTCGAGGCGCTGCGCGCGCTCGGCGCCGATATCCGCTGCCTTGGCGAGGAAGGATTTTTTCCGATCGAGATTCGCGCCCGTGGCTTGCGGGGCGGGCGCGTGACCCTCGATGCCAGCGAGAGCAGCCAGCTCCTCTCCGCCCTGCTGATGGTCGCCCCGCGCGCGGCGCAACCGCTCGAAATCCAGCTCATCGGCGGCGTGCGCTGGCCGTTCGTGCGGATGACGACGCGGCTCATGGAGCACTTTGGCCAACCGGCGGTGGAACCGGTTGCCGAGGATACCCTGCGCGTCGCGGCGGGCCGGCCGTACACGCTCGCCAGCGGCCGCTACGCCGTCGAACCCGATGCGACCGCCGCCAGTTACTTCCTCGCCTTGCCGCTCGCGACGGGCGGCACGCTTCGCGTCGCCGACTTGCGCGGCCCGGGCGAAGGACTGCAGGGCGACACCGCCTTCGCAACCGTACTGCAGCAGATTGGCCTCAGCGTGACCCCGCTGGCAGAAGGCGGACTGAAGGTCGCGCTGCCGCGCGGCACGCCCCCGCAGGGCGTGACGCAGGACTTCAGCGGGTTCTCCGATACGTTTCTCACCCTCGCCGCCCTCGCTCCGCTGCTACGCGGGCCGACGCGGATCACCGGGATCGCGCACACGCGCAAGCAGGAGACCGATCGCGTGGCCGGCATGGCGCGCGAGCTCACGCGGCTCGGCCAGAAGGTGATCGAGACCGAGGACAGTCTCGAGATTCACCCCCAACCTCTACGCCCCGGTGAGACCATCGAGACCTATGGCGACCACCGGTTTGCAATGAGCTTTGGCATTCTCGGCAGCCACGATCTGCGCGGCGATGGGCAGCCGTGGCTCACGATTCGACACCCGGAATGCTGCGCGAAAACTTTCCCGCACTTTTTTGAGTTGCTCGGCACCGTGCGCGAAAAATCGTCTAGGGCGATGCCCTCCTCCCCCTTCCTCATTGTCGCGATCGATGGCGGTGCGGCATCGGGCAAGTCCTCCTCTTCCCGCGCGCTGGCGGATCGCTTCAACCTCCTGCATGTCGACACCGGCTCGTTCTATCGGGCGATCACGGCGGAGCTGCTGCGCCGGCACGTAAGCGCGTCAGACTTGCCGGCGGTGAAGGCGGCGCTCGGCGACCTGAAGCTGACGACCCGGCTGAACGGTCGCTCCGCCCAGATGGAAATCGGCGGGCGCGTCGCGGGCGACGAGATCCGCAGCCGCGAGGTCAACGACCACGTCTCCCATTTCGCCGCGATCCCCGAAGTGCGCACCGCGCTGCTCGCGTACCAGCGCGGCCAGGCCGACGTCGGGCGCATCCATGGTTTCCGCGGCCTCGTGATGGAAGGCCGTGACATCGGCTCGGTCATTTTTCCAGAGGCCGACTTCCGCTTCTTCCTGCACGCCGATCCGGCGGAGCGCGCCCGTCGGCGCGCGAACGAGGGGCACCAGGACTCGATCACCGAGCGCGACCGGATCGACAGCGGCCGCAAGACCGCGCCGCTGGCCTGTCCGCAGGGCGCGACCTCGATCGACACCACGCACGTCAGCCTGCCCCAGGTCGTGGAGTTGATGGCGGAGCAGATTGCCCGCCGCCTCCCATGAGCGAAGCCTTTCCGCAGGTGTGGATGGACCCGCTGTACGGGGTTTGCCACTACACGATACGCGTCAGCTTCGAAATGTTCTTTCGCGGCGACGTCGCGGGCCGGGAGAACCTGCCCCGTACGGGTCCCTTCCTGATCGCCGCCAACCACGCGAGCCACCTGGATCCGCCGTTCATCGGCGCGCACGTGCCGCGGCAGATGAGCTTCTTTGCGCGCAAGACCCTCTGGTCCGGCAAGCTCGCCTCCTGGTGGCTGGACGCAGTCGGCACAATCCCGGTTGACCGCGACGGCGGGCAGGATGTCGGCGCCCTGAAACGCGTGCTGCGCGCGCTGGCCGACGGCAAGGTGATGATCCTCTTCCCGGAAGGCACGCGGTCACCTGACGGCAACCTGCAGGCGCCGAAACCCGGGGTGGGCTTCATCGTGTGCAAATCGCAGGTGCCGGTGGTGCCGGCGCGGATCTTTGGCTCGTTTGAAGCCTTTGGCCGCGGCGCCAAGGTCCCCACCCCCGGCAAACCGATCTCGGTGGTTTTCGGGCAGCCCATCGCGCCGGAGGCCTACGACGACCCGCGCGCCGGCAAGGAGCGCTATCAGCTCGCCAGCCAGCGCATCATGAATGCGATCGCGCAGCTGCCGAGACCACCGGCGCCGATCGTCATCTAGCGGCGCGCGGCGGGCAGGAAGGAATCAGCGCAGGCCGCTCGCAGTACGGGCCCGGGCCAGCACGCCATCGGCCACGACGCGCGCCCGCTGGGCCCCGTCGCGGAGCACCTGGTGAACGTAGTCCATGTTTGCAGCGAGTTCGGCGCGGCGAGCGCGGGCGGCGGCGAAGTAGTTCCAGTAGTGCTCGAACAGCGCCTTCTTCAGGTCGCCGTAGCCGAGTCCGCCGGCGCGCAGCCGGTTCTCGTAGTCGGTCGCGACCTCCGCGGGCGCGACGAGCTTGAGAAGCTGGATGGCAATGTTGCGGTCGGCATCGGGCTTCGGCTCGGCCGGCGTGCGGGAGTCCATCACGATGCCCATGATCTTCTTCCGCGTGGCCTTCTCCTCGCCGAAGATGTCGATCGTGTTGCCGTAGCTCTTGCTCATCTTCTGGCCGTCGAGCCCGGGCACGACCGCGATCTCGTCGCGGATCTCCGACTCGGGCACCACGAAGGTCTCGCCATAGGCCAGGTTGAACTTGATCGCCATGTCGCGCGTCATCTCGACGTGCTGCTTCTGGTCCCGCCCCACCGGCACGACGTTGGTGTCGTACAGCAGGATGTCGGCGGCCATGAGCACCGGGTACGCGAACAGGCCGAAGTTGGGGGCGATGCCCTTGGCAAGCTTGTCCTTGTAGCTGTGCGCGCGCTCCAGGAGCGCCATCGGCGTCAGGGTGCCAAGGAGCCACATCAACTCGGCGACCTCGGGCACGTCGCTCTGGCGCCAGAACACGCACCGCTTCGGATCGAGCCCCGCCGCGAGCCAGTCGAGGGCGACGCCAAGGGTGTTCGTCCGGCGCTGGGCCGGGTCAAACAGCGAGGTCATCGAGTGGTAGTCGGCGATGAAGTAGAAACAATCACCGCGCGACTGCGCATCGATGGCCGGGCGCATGGCGCCAAAGTAGTTGCCGATATGGAGCGTCCCGGAGGGCTGAATGCCAGTGAGCGTACGCATGCGAAAGGCAGCAGCAGACACGACTGCCCCCGGGGAAGTCAGTCGAAAAATCCACCGGTCCCAAGCAGCGGGTCCGGCGGCAGGCCCCCACAGTCTGACCGCGAGGCGGCAAGGGATCGGGCACGACGGAGGCCCGGACGGCCAACGGCCGACGATCAGGGCCGATGCCGCGCGTGGTCGCGACCGGCGGCAAAGGCGCCGCGAGTGCGAGGCGGTCTAGGCGCGCCGCGGGAGGATCTTCGCCTGAGACCGACAGTACGCGACATTCTCGGGCGGGAGGTAGCCGGAGAACGCCGAGGTCGGCGCCACGAGCGCGCGGCGGCCGAGGATCGCGCCCGGATTGAGCACGGAGTTGCAGCCGACCTCGGCCGCGTCGCCCAGGATCGCGCCGAACTTGCGTAAGCCGGTCTCGTAAGTCTTGCCGTTGGCGCGCACCGTCACCGGCTTCTGATCGAGGCGTAGATTCGAGCAGATGACGCCGGCGCCGAGGTGCGCGTTGTTCCCGAGAATGGAGTCCCCGACGTAGCTGAAGTGCGGCACCTGCACGCCATCCATGAGGAGGCAATTCTTGAATTCGCAGGCGTTACCGATGACGCAGCCCTCGCCAATGATCACGTTGCCACGAATGAAGGCGCCCGGACGGATCTCGGTCTTGGCGCCAATCCAGGCCGGGCCGATCAGCGTGGCGTAGGCCGGGAGCTTCACCGACGGGTGCAACCAGACCTTGCCCTCAACCTGCACGCCCGGCGGAACAGTGACGGTTGCGGGCACCTCGGTCAGCGCCGCCAGCGCCGGGCCAATCCGCTTCAGCCACTCCCAAGGCGCCACATCGGGCGGGAAATGGGCCGCAAAGGACGCCAGCGAAGGGGGCAGCGCAAAGAACTCGGAGGCATTCATGTGGTAGGCCGGCGAGTTAGCACGATTGCCCCTGAATACACACGGAGGAAATCAGCCCCACCTCGCACTCCGCACCGCCCCCACTCCCGTATCCGGCCTCCGCGCACGTTGCAGAAATTGGCCGAGATTCCGCGTCCACTGCCCGCCATCCTCTGGGAGATCAAAACTTTGAAAATAGCTGTTGACGGCGGTCTTCGCGGGCCTACTCCTTAGCACCCTGTTTTGCGGGCGTAGCTCAGTTGGTAGAGCACCACCTTGCCAAGGTGGACGTCGAGAGTTCGAGTCTCTTCGCCCGCTCCATTTTCCAAGCCCTTGAGAGATCAAGGGCTTTTGTGTTTTTACCGCACTCCCGACGGGCACAAAAGGATGTCCGCCTTGCCTTCAGAGCGATGTGCTACACGATGTAGCACATGAAAACGGCGTCGGTACGCGAACTCCGGAACAACTATGCCGAGATCCTTCGCTGGGTCGGCGCCGGCGAGGAGGTCCAGGTTACGCGTCGGGGCCAAATCGTCGCCCGGGTTGTACCGCCGACGATGAAGGTCCCTCAGACCGTCGATTGGTCGCGAAGCGCGGCCCTCACCCGCGCGCCCTGGACCCGGCACCTTACCGCCGAGCAGTCCGCCTCCATCCTGGCGGAGAGCCAGGGCGACTAGCGCCCGCCTCCCGGCCCGGCCGACCACCGATTGGGTCCCGCCATGCCTACAATCGTCGCCGACACCAGCTTCCTCTTCTCCTTGTACGGCTCAGACGTAAACTCGGCTGCAGCGCGCGCCTGGATCGCGGACTCCAGCAGTCCGATCACCGTGACGCCTCTGAATCGATACGAACTCACCAATGCGGTCCATTTCGCCACGTTCCGCCAGCTCATCACGCGCGACGAAGCCTTCGCCACGCTGACCGCTTTCGAAGCCGATATGCAAGCAGGGCTGCTCCAGCCAGCCCAGCGTGACTTGGATGCCGTCGTCGAAGAAGCTCGGACACTATCCAACACTTACACGGCAAACGGTGGACACCGCTCGTTCGATATCCTGCACATCGGGTCGGCACGCACGCTGCAGGCAGCCTTGTTTCTTACATTCGACACAAACCAGAAGAAGCTCGCGGCGGCGGTCGGTCTGCCCATCGGCCCCTAGCAGCCTGCCGAGACGTGTGGCCAAGCGCCGCGCGCCCCCCCCCCGCCGATCACTCGTGCAGGTCCAGGCGATCCTCGCCGCCGGCCTCGGGCTTCTTGTCGGAACGTGCTGAACGGCGCGTGCGCCGTGAGCCTTCGTGATAGTAGGCGTAGTTGCTCGTGTAGTAACCGTAGTCACCGCCAGCGTTGCCGGGAATCTGGTTCAGCACGATGCCCAGGATCGACGCCTTCACGCCGCCGACGATCTGCTGCGCGCGCAGAACCATGCTCTGCGGGTTGCGCCGGTGCTGGATCAGCAACACCACTCCATCGACGACCGTCATCAGCACGCTCGTGTCGCTCACCCCGATGATCGGCGGCGAATCAAACACGATCCGGTCGTACCGCCCACGCAGCGTCGTCATCAGTTCCCGCAGCCGGTTCGCGTAGATCAGCGAGAGCGTGAAATTGCCGGCCGCGCCGCTCGCGATGAAGTCCAGCCCCGGCGAGATGCTCTTCTGGATCACCTCATCCAGTGTCTTCTGCGCAGTCAGCAGATCGCTCAGGCCTGGCGATCTCGGCCGCTCGGCAATCCGATGCTGCGTCGGACGTCGCAGGTCCGCGTCGATCAACAGCACGCGGTCACCCATCTCGCCCATCAGCCGCGTCAGCCGGTGGAGCGTCGTCGACTTCCCCTCGCCCGGCCCGGCCGACGAGAACACGAGCGCATGCGCCTGCCCCGGTTTCAACGCCAGGTTCAAGTTGGTGTAGAGCACCCGGTACGGCTCCAGCTCCGCGGGGTCGTCGCCGCCGCGCGCCAACGGATCCTGGGCAAAGGGAATCACCCCCAGCACCGGCAGACCCAGCCGCGCCTCGACGTCCGCCACGTTCCGGAAGCTCGTGTCGAAATACTCGAGCACCACCGCGACGCCGACCGCGAGCACGGCGCCGAACACGAACGCAAACGTGAGATTCAGGGGCCAGCTCGGCCGGATCGGGAAGCGCGGCGCCTCCGCCGTGTTCAGGATCTCGATCGTCTTCTTCGGCACCTGGAAATCGATCTCCCGCTGCCGCAACGTCAGCTTCAGCGTCGTCAGCAACCGCGTTTCGTCCTCCAGCTTCTGCGCCGCCTCCTCGAAGGGACGCATCCGATCCCGCGCGGACAGGATCTGGTCCACCTTGGCCTGCGCCAACTGGCTCTTGAGCTCCGCCACGCGGGCCTCGGCTTCCTTGTACGCGATCTCGAGCGAGTTTTCGTACCCGCGCAGTTGCGCATCGAGCTGCTCCTTGATCTTCGCCCGGTTGTCCACCGCCGCGATCAGGTCCGGGTGTGCCTCGCCCAACCGGCCCTGCAACTGCGTCACCTTCTGGTCGGCCACGAGGTACGCCTGCAACAGGTTCTGGATGTTCTGGTCCGGGATCAGCTCCGAGTTGACCAGGCTCTGGCGCTCGCCCGCCGGGATCGACTTGAACCGCTCCCAGCGCGTCTTCCGCCCGATCGCGTCCACGCTCAGGGCGATCAGCGTGTTCTGCATCTGCCGCAGCGTCTCGATCTCCATGTCGGAGTACCGCGCGTTCAGGTCCACGCCGGAAATATTCAGCTCCTTGCGCAGCTTCTCGACGGCATCGCGCTGGCGCGTAACCGCCTGTTCCTGCTTCAGCAGCTCCTGCCGCAATTGCGCCATGCCCTCACTCTGGTCCGAGGTCGCGAGCGCGATCCGATCCGCCGAATACGTGCGCGCCACTTCGTTCGCGATGTCGGCCGCGAGCTGCGGATCCTCCGCATCCACGTTGATCTCGATCACCGAAGACGCCCGCTGCGACTCCACCCGCAGCATCTTCCGCGTCAGGATCGCGTAGGTGACCGCCGAGGGGAAAGCCGCCGGCGAGTCCTTCAGCGCCGCGATCTTCCGGTTCAGATCCAGCCGCTCGATCACCGGGTAGAGAATTTTCTCCGACTGCATGATCTTGAACTGATCCTGCAGGAAAACCGGGTCGTAGCTCGGGCTCGTCTGCGCCTGGAAGAGCTTCACCTGCCCGTCCGGCCGCTCCACCCGCACTTTCGTGGTCGCGCGATAGCCCTTGGGCAGGAAGGCCGTCACCCCGATCGTGGTCACCACCACGAGCGCCAGGATCAGCGCAATCAACCACTGGCGTTGGCGAAGAATCTGCAGAAACCCTGCAACCGACGCACCGACTGGAGCAGCGTGGACGTTGGCCATGCTGCTCAGAACGTGTAGCTCGCGTTCAAACCGAACCGGTGGCGCTCCGTCGCGCGCATCGGGTCGTCAGACGACGTGTGATCCCAGTCGTAGGTGGCGGAAATGCTCCAGTTCTTCGTCGGCGAATACGTGAGCGCCGCGCCGAACCGCGTGGTCTCCTCGTTCAGATCCACAAAGCCGAGCGCCCGCCGCGCCTGCAGCACCGCCGGCTCGTAGTTGACCGACACCGAGGCGACGATCAGCGCGGTGAGCGAATGCTGCACGCTGACGAAGTAGCGCTGCACCTCCTGGTCCGTGAACCGCGCCACGTCGGAGGCCTCGTCGATCGTGTAGGCGAAGCCGCCGGCCAGCACCGATTTCTCGGCATAGCGGTAGCGGCCCGAAAACTCGACGAACGGCCCGGTGGTGCTCTCCTCGTTCGCGCGATTGCGCCACTCGCTTCCCAGGCGCGCCGCGAGGGTCAGCTTCTTCGCCGCCTCGTAGTCGACGCCGCCCATCAGGTAGTCCGAGCGCTTGTTCTTATTTTCGCCCTCGGTCCAGTAGTACACGTCCAGATGCCGATACTCCACGACGCCCTTCAGCTCCGGCAGAATGGCGTAACTGCCGGCCACGCCGTAGAGGTTCTCAAGCCGGTCCAGCAGCCGGCCGAGCGACGCATTGCGGTACTTCATGTTGGCCGAGCGCGCCTTGTAGGTGAGCGAGATCTTCGGCGTCACCGGCATGCTGTAGCTCCCATCAAACTGGTTCCGGGCGTAGGACTGGTCGGTGTTCTGAGGGATGCCGTTGAGCAGCGACTCGGGATTCCGCGCCAGCATGTAGGTATCGGTGAGGTCCAGGATCCGACTCTGGTCGAACGCGTGCGCCAGGCGCAGCGTCAAGTCGTGGCTGTCCAGGAGTTTGGTGCCCGGCCTGCGCTCAATGTAGTCGAGCCCGAGGCCGTAGATGGCCGAAAAGAAGGTCTGGTCGGTCAGCGAGGCATTGTAGGTCAGCCGCGGCGCAAGCTGGTAAACGTTGCTGTTTATCGCGCCGGTCGCCCCACCGAAGATGTTGCTGTCGTACAACAAACCGGCGCGCACCGAGACCGTGAGATCCTTGCCCTGCTCCTGTTCGGGAATCGGGGCGTAAACCGCCCGCACCGGCAGTGCCGCGACGAGGCAGACAGCGACCAAGGCATGAGAAAACTTCATAGGGTCGGGACCGGAGATTTGCCGGCGACCGTACTCGGCGGGCCGTTACCTAGGCAATTACTTTCCCCGGACCGGCGGCAGGGCCGGATTGAGCAAAACGCACAGGTTTTCGGTGACCCGGTGGAGCGATTTCAGGGGAAACTCGCGGGGTAAGGTCCCGGTGACCAGCCCGCCGTAAATCTCTCCCCAATCGCCAAATCGATTCGCCACGCTTCCGAGCGCCCCCGGCGGCGGGGGCGTCGCGTTCAACTCCGAGAAGAAGGGCCGGTCGAGCGTGCGCGGCGTCAGCACCAGCTCGCCGATCGGCTGCTCCAACGACACCGCATAGAAGTCCCGCAGCCGCGCCGGCTGCGTCCATACCCGCGTCCCGGCATACCACGCCATGCCGGCCGGGATGTCCGCCATCAGCCCAAACCGGTCGGCCTGCCGGATTTCCAGCTCGGTCCTCATCCCGCGCAGCAGGGCCGGGAAATACGGCGGATAGTGAAACCGCACCCGCGGCGGAGGAGCCATCACGTCGTGCACCAGCGGCAGCGCCTGCGCCACCAGCAGCACCGCGGCGATCGCGCGCGGCCAGCCGCCCAGCAAGGCGTTGCTGCCCAGCAACACAAAGAAGAACCCCGCCCCGAAGATCATGATCAGCGGCGACAGCCACACCGCGGCCAAGCGCTCGGATTCCCCCGAGTTCAGCATCGCCTGCGACAAAAGCAGCACGCCCAGGCTGGCCGTGAAGACCCAGCGCAGGCGGTTGGCCACCGGGGACCGAAAAGCGTACAGCCAGCCGGCCACGAAGAAGGCCACGAACCACATCGCGCCGCCCGCCCAGAGCTTCGTCTTCACCGTTTCCTGCAACGACGTCAGCGTCTTGTTGCCGAGCTTGCGCAGCGACAGCGAAGGCGCGTCCGCCGACAACGTCGCCCGCGCCACCCCCGGCTCCGCCGTGGGATCCCCTGCCCGCAAGGCGACATTTTGCGCCGCGAGCGCCACCGGGTGCCCGGTCAACGCCACGTTGCGCACCATCCAGGGGCCGCTGACGACTGCAAATCCCAGCGCCAGGGCGGCCATTGCCGTCCACCGCCGGCGTTCGCCCAGCCGCACGAGGAGATAACCGGCCGCCACCAGCACCAGGGCGCCCGCCGAGTATTCGGTCAGGAAAAGCAGCCCGCAACCGGCGCCGAGCCCGGCGATCCACCCCAGAAGCCGGCCCCACCCCGCGCCTTCCGCCACGTCCGCCGTTGCCAAGCTCTCCGCCCGGCGATCGACGGCGTGCCAAACCAGGAACGTTGCCAGGACCAGGACCATCAGCAGGGGCGTGCCGTTGAGCGCCAGCGCCTGCTGCCAGAAGGGCAGCGACACCAGCACCGCCAGCGCGGCCACCCAGCCGACCCTGGGCTCGAAGAGCCGCCGCCCCAGCTCGTAGGTCAGCCAGATCGCCAGCCACAGCAGCACCAGGTTCATCGCGAGCAGGAAAGCGTCACCGCCGAAGGTGTCCGTCGATTGTGCCGGCGCCTTGAATAGCTCGGCGCGCCGCGCTTCCGGCAGCAGCCGCAGCCCGGCCGCGATCACAGTCGAATAAAGCGGCGCATGGTGCAGCTCGGGCTGCGGCACAGCCGGATCGAATCTGCGCCCGCGCAACGTCAGCACCGCCACGGTCTGCGGGTGGTTGACCAGCGTGGTGAAGCCTTGGCCGGCCGCGACCTGTCGTCCCACGTCGGCCTGCTCGAGCGTGGCCTCGCTGTTCGGTCCCTTGAATTGCTTCCACGCGATGACCAGCGACAGCGCGAGCACCGCGGTGAGGACTGCGGCCAGCCGGATCCAACGGGCGCCCGCCCCCATCTCCAGCCAGTGGATGAACTCCTGGGGAGACTTCATGCGGTTGGCGCCTCGATGCCGGGAAACGAGCCTGGGGCCGCGCTCACTTGTCGGTCACGTCGAGCTCCGGCCATTGAGCCAGCTTGCGATGCAGTGTGCGGCGGCTGACGCCCATGAGCTCGGCAGCCCGCGTCCGGTTGCCGCGCGCCTTGATCAGGGCCTCGCGGAGCAGCCGCTTCTCGTTGTCCTCCACGGAGAGGGAGTTCGTTGGCACTGTGGCCTGTCCCGGCACGGACGTCCCGCCCACCGGCGCCGCTCCCGGCGCCGCCAGCGCCGCGCCGCCGCGGAACTTCGGCTCGAGGTCGTATTCGGTGAGGCTCCCGCCGCGGCGCAGGACCACGGCGTTTTCGCAGAAGTTGCGCAGCTCGCGGATATTCCCGGGCCAGGCATAAGCCTGCAACGTCCGCAGCGCCCCGGGTTCGATCGTCAGCGGCGGCACGCCGTTCTCCTCTGAGAACTGCTTGATGAAGTGCGCCAGCAACAGCGGGATGTCCTCGGTGCGCTCCCGCAGCGGCGGCATCGTCACCCGCACCACGTTGAGCCGGAAGAAGAGGTCCTCGCGAAATTTCCCGTCGCGCACCATCTGCTCGAGGTTGCGGTTTGTCGCCGCCACCAGGCGCACGTCCAGCTCCACCGGCTTCGACCCACCGACCCGTTCGATCGTCTTGGTCTCGAGGAAGCGCAGCAGCTTCACCTGGGTCGACGCCGAGATCTCGCCGATTTCATCGAGGAAGAGCGTGCCGTTGTTGGCCGACTCGAAGCGGCCAATCCGCCGCTCCACCGCACCGGTGAACGCGCCTCGCTCGTGGCCGAAGATTTCGCTTTCGAGCAGGTTCTCCGAAAGCGCCGCGCAATGCACCGCGATGAACGGCGCCCGCGCCCGCGGACTCGCCTGATGGATCGCCTGCGCGATCAGCTCCTTGCCCGAGCCCGACTCGCCCTCGATCAGGATCGTCGCCCGCGAAGGCGCCACCAGCCGCACGCGCTCGATGACCTCCTTCAGTTTCGCGGAGGTACCGATGATTCCCTCCATGCTGAACCGCTCATCGAGCCGCTCATGCAGCTGCTGCACCTCAACCTCCAGCGTCTTGGTCTTCAGCGCCCGCTGGATCAGGACCTCGAGCCGCTCGATGTTGACGGGCTTGGTCAGGAAATCCACCGCGCCGCGCTTCATGGCCTCCACCGCGGAATCGATGTTGCCATAGGCCGTCATCATCAGCACCGCCGGCCGGTTCGGCAGCGTCAGCGCCTTGTCGATGATCTTGAGCCCCGACTTGCCGGGCATGCGCAAGTCCGTGAGCACGACATCGAAAGGCTGGGCGTCCATCAGGTTGAACGCCTCCTCCGCGTTGGCCGCCACGGTGACGTCGAAATTCTCCGTCAACGCCTGCTGCAGTCCTTCGCGAGTGTGCTTCTCGTCGTCAACGATCAGTACGCTGGGAACCATTGCGCCATATTGACGCAGTACACCCCCAGCCGGTCAAGTCCGCGGGTCAGTTCTTTGCGGGAGCGGCGCCAAGCTTCTCGGCCTGGGGCGCGAGCCGGCTCAGCATGATGCTCGGGGGCGGCGTGGCGTCGACGAGCTCGAGAAACTTCTCGCGGCGCTGCTGCAGGAGGACGCGCACGCGGGCCTGCTGCTGGTCGTCGAGCTTGTAGTCGCGGGTGAGGCGCTCGAGCCGCCAGTTGATCGCGACGTTCCAGAGCGCGTTCCAAAGCGGCTCCTGCTGCAGGCGGAAGATCTGCTCGTCGGACAGCGTGGTGGTCTCGGCGGCCTCCTTCTCGCCCTTGGCTCGGCGTTCGGCGTTCTTCTTCAGCCGGGCCTCGAACTTCTGGCGCTGTTCGGGATCGAGAATCGCGAGGACGTCGCGCTCGAACTCGTCGCCGATCTGGTCGATGCGCACGCGGTAGGTTTCGATCTGCGGGCGGATCTTCTGGATGTCGGTGAGCAGCCGGGTGCGATCCTTCTCCGAATACGTTGGCGAGCGGCGCTCCTTGTTTTCCGCCTGGCCGGCACCATTGCCGGAGCGGACAAACTCGGTGCCGGGGGTCGGAGGTGGCGGGACATTGGGGCCCGATTCGGTGAGCAACCGGGCGGCGAAACCCGCCGCAAAGCCAAGCAGCGTCAAAACGGCGATGAGGACGCGTTGCTTCATTGCACGTCGTACTCCTGGACCTCGGCTGCGAGCTGCTCCCAGCGCGCGAGATTGATCTCCTCCTGGTGCTGGGTGCTGCGGGAGTGCACGTACAGGACGCCCAACAGGCACACCCCGGCCGTGGCAGCCCCAAGCGCAATCTGATCAATGAAGGACGGCACACCCGGGAGGTGGCGCGCGGCGCGGAGGACGCGCTCGGCGAAGCCCGGCCGGAGGGAGCTGGCCCCGCGCGCCTGCAACTGCTGCCAGGTGTCGACGGCAGGACCATGTGCGGCACGCAGCACCCGCTGGGAAAAATCGGGGTGGAGTTGAGCGGCAGCATGCTGCTGCAGCTGGCGCCACGCTTGGTCTTCAGTCTTCATGTTGCGGTTGGTAATGTTCGCGGAGGTGCTCACGCGCGCGGTGCAGGCGGGCCTTCACGGCGGCGACGCTGGTGGAAAGAATCACGGCGATCTCGGCATGGCTGCGGCCTTCCTGCACGAGAGCCAGCAGCGCGCGGTCCTGCGGCCGCAGTTGCGCCAGCGCATGCCGCAGCGCGTCCAGCTCCTCGGTATCCACGGCGCCGGGAGGCTCGGGAATGTTTTCGTGCTCCTCACCGAACGGCAGAAAAATCCGACGCAGCTTCTGGCGCCGCAGCTGGTCGATGCAGGTGTTGCGCGCCAGCCGGAACAGCCAGGACTCGAACTGCGCCGGCGCCTCGAGACGGTCCAGGGCGCGGATCATCTTGATGAACACCTGTTGCGCCAGGTCCTCGACGTAATCGCTGCGACCGGTCATGGCGTAGATGAAACCCGCGACACGGTGCTGGTAACGGACAATGAGCTCCCGTTGGGCGACTTCTTCGCCCGTCTGAGCTCGTCGGACCAAGTCCGCCAGCGCCGTCGTTGAACTGGTGTCCATGCAGAGGGCATGTTGTCAGCAGCAAGACGGGTGGTTGGCCAGAAAGATTCTTTCGGACGGGCCGCCGGCCGCACCGGTTTTGACATGCGCGCCCTTGCAATCGCCGGCGGCTTCGCATGATGTCGCCGCCCGCACGACTTACACATGAAGCAGACGCCATTACCCCTGAAACTTGCCGCCGTGATCTTCGCCGCCTCGCTCCTCGCCGGGGCGGGATGCAGCAACCCGGCCGTGCCCCGTGATCTCATGGCGGAAGAGGCCCGGCTCGCTCCCGGCGAACGTCCGGTCGCGATGAAGGGAGACGCCACGTTTGCCGGCGGTCAGATTCAGGTGCTCGTCACCGTGTCCCGCGGCTTCCAGCGCGGCGCCGGCAGCAAGGCCGCGCCCCCGGAGCGCAAGGGCTGGTTCAAGCGCGACACCGACGCGTTCAGCGAGAGCTACTCGTTCGATTACGGTGACTCCGAGGAACAGCAGAAGGAGGCGATGCAAGACTACGTGCGCCAGGCGATGGCCCGCCGCGCCGCCGGCAGCCCGATGCCGCCGGTGACACTCCGCGTGGGTTTCGAGAACAAGGGCACCACGCCGATTGAGTTCTCCGCCAGCGAGGTGAATTCCGACCTCGGCAACTTTGCCGCCCAACCCGCCAAGCTGACGATTGCCCCCGGCGAGCGCGACTCGCTCGAGCCAATGGTCTCGCAGCTCGGCGTCACGGCGGACGAGATTCCGCTGAAGCTCAGCCTCCGCATCGGCGGCAAGACCGAGTCCCAGGTGGTGCTCGTGAAGAACGTCATCCGCGACTCGGTGCGAAAGTAGCACCTCCGATTTCCGAGGGGCGCGGTGCCACCGCGCTCCTTTTTTTTGCGCCCGCAGTTCGCTGCTGATCGCAACCGCTGGCCGCGCTTAGCGCCCGCCGCTCTGGAGCATGCGCACGCGGCGGTCCTTGCGCGGGAACTGCAGGGTTACGATCGTGCCCACGCCTTCCTTGCTCTCGATGCCAATGTGGCCGCCGTGCTCGCGCATGATGCGCTGCGCGATCATCAGGCCCAACCCGCTGCCGCCCGCCTTCGTGGTGTAGTAAGGCTGGAACAGGCGCACGAGATCCTCCTGTTTGATGCCCGCGCCGGTGTCTCCAACCATGAGATACACGTAGTCGTCGTCCGCCCGGGAGCGGATCCGCAGCTTCCCGCCAGGCCGCATCGCCTCCATGGCGTTCTTGGTGAGGTTGAAGAACACCTGCTTCAGCTGGTTGCGGTCCGCCATCACGTGCGGCAGCGCCTCCGACGTCTCCGCCTCCACCGCAATGCCCCGGTCCTCCATTTCGCGGTGCTGGAAACGCAGGACTTCGTCGAGGACGTCGTTGAGGTCGGTGTCGGCGAGGTCCGGCGGACGCGGCCGGATCGCCTCGAGAAAGTTGGTAATGATCCCATCGAGCCGGGAGACCTCGTTGCGGCACACGCGTACGGAATCCGCGACGGCGTCGACTTCCTTGCCCGCGCCCAGGCGCTTCAGTTTCCGCTCGATCAACTGGAGGTGAATCGTGAGCGAGTTCAGCGGATTGCCCAACTCGTGCGCGACGCCCGCCGCCAGCAGCAGGATCGACGACGTGCGCTCGTTCTCGATGCGCGCCTCCGTCGTTTCCTTATCCTTGGTGATGTCCGACAGGATGATCACGAACCGCCGCGCCGCCCCGCGCGTGGGCTGCGTGAACGGCACCATGTACATCCGCACCGTCCGCGGCTCCGGGTAGGTCAGCTCGAATTCCCGCGTCGCCACCGGCGCCACCGCGCGGGTGTCGTCCAGCGTCGCCCCGAGCGAGGTCCGCAGTCCCGGCACCAGCCGCCACAGCGTTTCGCCGGTGAGTTCGTCCGACCCGAGCCCGATCAGCGCATAGGCCGAGGCGTTGGCGTACTCGATCGCGCCGTCGTCGCGAATGACGAGGATGCCTTCCTGCAGCGTGTTGAAGATCTCCTCGAACAGCGCCCGCTCCCGCGCCAGCCGCTGCACGAGGTTCGTGAGATTAACCGTGTCGAGCGTATCCAGCCGCCCGAGCACCCGATCTAGCGAAGTCGTCTTCTTGCCGGCCATGGCCACGAGCAAAGCCGAAGCCGCGACAACGGGAAGCTGAAACCCGTATCCGGCCGGGCGCGTCCCGCGCCGCTCAGGTGTCGGCGCCCACCGGCTTCGTTTCGCTCGCCGCCGGCTCCGTCCCGCCACCGGCGGACTCCCCCTCGCCCTCGACCTCCGGGTCAGTGTCGACCGGCGCCAGTTTGGCCGCGCCACCCTTCTCGAAAAGGTTCATCTGGGCCGGGTCGATCCGGACCGCCAGGAGCTTCCGCAGGAACGCCTCGCGGTGCTCCACGCACCGCCCGAGCCGCAGCACCGCGTCGCGATGTTCCTCGGTGCCGTACCCCTTGTGCTGCGCAAAGCCGTAGCCCGGGTGCTTCGCCTCCATCGCCACCATCAGCCGGTCGCGCGTCACCTTCGCGATGACCGACGCCATGGCGATGCAGAGCGAGCGCGCATCACCGTGCACGAACGCCCGGTGCGGGTACGGGAAGCTCCGCAACGGCAACCCGTCGATCAGGACCCGCGCCGAGACCGTGGGCGTGTACGCCTCGCGCTCTTCCAGGCTGGAAAACAGGTCCGGCTCGGTGCGCTCGGGCTGAAACGCCGTCGCCGGGTAAATGCCCTCCAGCGCCCGCCGCATCGCCAGCTTCGTGGCGCCCAGGATGTTCAATTGCGCGATCTCCTCGACCGACGCCGACCCGTGGTTCGCATGGATCAGCCCGGCCGCCGTCAGCTTCTCAAACTCCCCCCACAGCTCCTCCCGCTGCTCGGGCGTCAGGAGTTTCGAGTCGTTCACCCGGCCGCTCTTCGTCAGCGCCCACCGGCTTTCCAGGAACTCGCGATTGACCAACACCGCCGCCGCCACCACCGGCCCGGCAAACGCGCCCCGCCCCACCTCATCGACGCCGATGAGGCTGTTTACTCCTTCGATTTGCTTCAGGTCGAACCCGCGCAGCTGGCGGCGCTTCATCCCGGGGATCACAGAGTCCCCCTCCATGGCTGGCAAGCCCCGCGCCTTCCGGCTCCCGCCCGCCTCCTGCAACTCGGCAGCTTCTGGACCACAAACCGCGCCGAGGACAGAAGAGGAGTGCACCGCGAAATACGCGAACCGAGCCGCGAAGACCCGCGGTTCTCGCCCCCGACCTTCCGTGATTCGGAACCGGCAACCTTCAAACCTGCAACCTGCCAACGTCGCACGCGCGGCTCAGCGCCCGCCCCGTCCACATCAGATTTTCGCGCCCCTTCGCGTCTTTCGCGGTTCCCCTCCTCCGTGCGTCGCCCACCCCGCATCCCAATCCCTCGAGAGAACGAGAAAGATTCCGCCAACCCGCGCTGAAACCGACCCTCTGTTCCCTCCCTTATCTCCTGTTCAAAACTGCCTTGGCGTCCGTCCCTTCGTCCCTTCGCCGTTACTCACTCTCAACCTCCCGATCCCCTAACCAGAGCTTACCGCGAATTACGCGAAACGAGCCGCGAAAACCCGCAGTCCTCGGCCCCGATCCTCCGTGGTGCGGAACCTGCAACCTTCGAACCTGCAACCTGCCAACGTCGCGCGCGCGATTCAGCGCGCGCCCCCGTCCACCCCAGGTTTTCGCGCCCTTTCGCGCCTTTCGCGGTCCACCTCCTCTTCCGTGGTTCAGGAACCAGCAACCTTCGAACCTGCAACCTGCCAACGTCGCGCGCGCGGTTCAGCGCGCGCCCCCGTCCACCCCAGGTTTTCGCGCCCTTTCGCGTCTTTCGCGGTCCACCTCCTCTTCCGTGGTTCGGAACCTGCAACCTTCGAACCTGCAACCTGCCAACGTCGCGCGCGGTTCAGCGCGCGCCAACACCCGACCCGACACGTAACTTGCACCTTTCAAGCCCCTCGCGTAACCAGAGGTCATGCTGTCGCTCGAAACCTGGGAGCTCCTGAGCTACATCGTGACCGTGGTCGGTCTGCCGTTCGCGATCATCGTGTTCCTGATGGAGCAGCGCAAAGAACGGCAGAGCGAGGACGAGGAGATCTACCAGCGCCTGTCCGACGAATACCGCGAGTTCCTCAAGCTCGTCCTCGACAACGCCGACTTGCAGCTCCTCCGCCGCGACGGTCGCGCCCAGGAACTCACCTCCGAGCAGCAGGAACGGCGGCTCGCGATCTTCGGCATCCTCATCTCGCTCTTCGAACGCGCCTACCTGCTCGTGTACGAAGAGAACATGAACAAGCAGACCCGCCGCTTGTGGAAGTCATGGGAGGACTACATGCGCGAGTGGGTCGCCCGCCCCGAATTTCGCGCCGCGCTCCCCGAATTGGTCGAGGGCGAGGACGAGGATTTTACCCGCTACATCGAGGAGCTCGCGGTCGACGAGGCCCGGAAACACGCCGCGCCGCGCGCGGCCACCTCCGCCCCCGGCAACACGCCGCGCGCCTAGCAGCCTGCGGGCGAATTTCGGAGGCGGCTAGCTGCCCCACTCCATCCGCGCCGCCGGCTCCTTCAGCGGCAACTCGTCGAGTTTGCCCGCCGCCGAAACCACTTCGTACGCCGTCCGGAAGTGCAGCTTGGCAAAGTTGCCCAGCGCCCGCGCGCCGAATTGCTGGATGATCTGCATTGCCTGCTCCTTCACCAACGGGCCCGCGCCTTTCTGCAGCCGCGCGCCAAACTGCTTCGAGAGCATCACCATCTGCCGCTGAAACTCGGCTCGCGCCACGATCGAGGCCGCCGCCACGACCGGGTCCTCTTCCGCCTTCGTCCGCATCCGCAGGTCGAAACCCGCCACGTTCTTGCGGGCCAGCTCGCGCTGCACCAACGGCTGCTCCGTAAACTGGTCCAGCAGGCCCCACGGCACCCGCTTGGTGGCGAGCGCCTGCTCGAGCGCCGTCGCGTGCTGCCACGCCAGCAGCCGGTTCAGGTTCGCCCCGGGCCGCCCCATCAGCTCGTTGTACTTCGGCATCCCGCAGAAGCAGGTGCGGACCGCCACCCCGGGCGTGTCCCGGATAAGCTGGTCGAGCTTGATGATCTGCATGTCCGCGATCCGCTTCGAGTCCTTCACCCCGGCCTTGATCCAACCTTCGATTGCCACGCGGTCCGCGATCACCGTCGCCGCCACCACCGGCCCGAAAAAGTCGCCCTTGCCGCTTTCATCCATGCCGGCATGCGACTCGAACCAGTCCGGATGCAGCACGTCGTCGTAGCCGAGCTTGGCCGCGCCCGTCACCTCGGGCTCGAGCACGTCCCGCACGAAGTCCTCCGTGCCCTTGCCGGCAATCACGACCTTGCCGCTCGTGTAGGCCGAGACGTTGACCTTGAGGTGGTCGGCCTTGAACGCGAAGCGGGTGTACGCCACCTCGAAGGGCGTCCAGCCGCGCTGCTCCAGGATCCCGCGCAGGGTCTCCATCTGCGCGTCGTCGAGTTTCACCGTATAGCTGGCGATCTTCTTCGGGGCGTCTTCGTCGCCGCCTGGTTTCTTGGCCATGCGCGGATGGCCGCAAAATCAGGTCCAAAGGGCAAAGCTTTTGGTGGAAACATCGGCGCAGGCGTTCGCCACCGTGCGGCCGTGCCTATTTGGCTTGCGCCGTCGCCCGGTTTTCCCGGCCAATCCGCGCCCCACCATGCCTTCCGCCCGCTCCCGCGCCCTGATCGCCGCCAAAGCCGACTTTCAGCACGCACTGCATCGCTGGTACCGCGCCAGCGCCCGCCCGCTGCCGTGGCGCGAACACCCGTCCGCCTACAAGACAGTCGTGAGCGAGTTCATGCTGCAGCAGACGCAGGTGAAGACCGTGCTGCCCTACTTCGCCCGCTGGCTGGCCGAGTTGCCCGACTTCGCCGCGCTCGCCGCCGCCCCCGAGGCGCGCGTCCTCAAGCTCTGGGAGGGCCTCGGCTACTACTCCCGCGCCCGCAACCTGCACCGGCTCGCCCAGGCCGTTGTCGCCCTTCCCGCCCTGCCCCGCACGCCCGCCGAGTGGCTCGAACTGCCCGGCGTCGGACCCTACACCGCCGCCGCCATCACCAGCATCGCTTTCGGGCAGCCCGCCGCCTGCGTCGACGGCAACGTCGTTCGCATCCTGGCCCGCCTCACCGCCGATCCGACGCCGTTCCGCGATTCCGCCAGCGCCGCCAAGGCTTTCACCGAGCTCGCGACCGAGCTCCTCCTGCCGTCCGCCCCCGGCAACCACAACCAGGCCATGATGGAGCTGGGCGCGACCGTCTGCCTCCGCCAGAGCCCGCTCTGCCTCACGTGCCCGGTGCGGACGTTCTGCGCCGCCGCGCGCGCCGGCGAACCCGAAGCCTACCCGCGGCTCGCCGCCAGGCAGATCGAGCAGCGCGCCGTCGCGCGGGTCTGGTGCCGCCAGGGCGACAGCCTGCTGCTCCACCGCACCCCCGCCGGCGCCCGTCGTCTGGCCGACCTCCACGAGTTGCCGCTCGCCAGCCACATCGGCTTCGACCCCGCCGCCAGCAGCGCCGCCCCGCTCGCCCGCAAGCGCCGCGCGATCACCCGATTTCAGATCACCGAAACGATCCACGCCGCGCCCGCCCCGCGAAAGCTGCCCTCGGCCGAACTCGTGTGGGTCCCCCTCGCCCGACTCGACGCCATCACCTTGTCCGGTCCCCACCGCCGCTGGGTCGCCGAGCTGCTCCAATAAGAAATCGCTGACGCGATTTCTTCTGGGGCGGTGGCAAGGGGCCCGCAGGCGTTCAAGGCTGTCGGACTGGCGCTCGCGTGCCGCGGCGGCGTTAGGCGCCGAAGCGCTGGGTGAGCAGGGTCTCGACGCGCTCCTTTGAGTTGCGGACGTCGTCCACCGAAAGCCGGGGGCTGAACTCCAGCGTGAGGAGGTGCTCCGGCCGCCAGAACTGGCTCACCATCTCAAAATCAATGTGCCCCGCGCCGATCGGCTGGTGGTCGTGCCCGTGCGCGTCCACGTCGTGCAGGTGAAAGCCGAGCGTCCGCGCCGCCATCTTCTCCAGGTGCTCCCGATGCCGCAGCAATCCCATGCCTTCCTTCAGGTCGGCGTGGCCGACGTCGTGCCAGTAGCCGCACGAGGCGCCCGCCGGGAAAGCGCCGAGCAGTTCGAGATGGTCGCCGTCCAGCGGCAGTTCATCCATCCGCTCGCGGTTCTCGAACCCCAGCTTCACGCCCTTCTCCCCCGCGTAGTCGAGCACCGCGCCGATGCTCTTCTTCGTCTGCTCCCAGTACGGACGCATCCGCCGGCGCAGCTTCGCGAGGGACTTCTCCAACAGCGCTTGGTACGCCTGGTCGTCGCGATTGCGCCCGGCGCCAGGATGGTCCCGCAGGTACGTGCGCACGTTGCGGGTCGGGTTGAACCAGAAGAATTTCACGCTGCCCAGGTGGCAGACGATCGCACGGGCGTTCACCTGCGCCGCGAAGTCGATCGAGCGCTTTGTGTGCCGCAGCCACTGGTCCTGCTCCCGCGACTCGTTCGACGACGGCTCGAAGAGATTCGGCGCCGCCTGCGTCACGCCCGTGGGCAGCGGACAAAAATTGTGGGTCGTCGCGACCTTGATCAGCCCTTCCTCCACCGCCCGGAGCACCCCCGGGACCAGCGTGATTCTCACGCCATGGCTCAACTCGACGTATTCGAAGCCCAACTCGGCGACTTCGCGCAGCATGGCGTAGCCGTCGTTGTGACGGTGAGACAGCCAGCAGGTGGAAAGTGCGAGGCTAGATTTCACGTCGAACCGGAAGGGCAGCCGCTGGAGCCAACCCGAGTCTTGCGCTCGGGGCGATCGGTAAAAACAAACCGCGCTCCGCAACGGGGCGGTAGCGCGGCTCGATATTGCTCGGCCTCAGGCCGGCATCTGACTCATTCCGCGTAGCGGCGGCGCAGCATCTGGGTGAAGGCCTGAACCTTCTCCTTGCGGCGGCGCTTCTCGCAGGGCTTTTCGTAGTAACGCTTCGCGCGAGTGCCTTTGATGATATTCTCGCGATCGAGCTTCTTCTTCATGCGACGGAGCGCGCGATCGATCGGCTCGTTTTTGCGAATCTTGATTTCGATAGCCATGAGATGAGACGTGTACGACGGGATGAACGGAAAAGTTGGTAAATACGCCACCCGCCATCGTCCGCGTCAACGGCTTTTTTGCCCCGGCGGCAGGTCTTTGTAAGTACCTCGTTACCTGACGCATCAGCAATCGTTGCGGCGGAGGTCGCTCCCGGCGAGCGCTATTTCCTCTGCATCACGGGGATAGCGGGCGGTCCTGGTCGGTCGAAAGCGGGCCGGAATCCGGCCCGCGCACTCCGCCTCACTCGGCGCGCAACGCCTCCACCGGGTTCACGCGCGACGCCCGTTGCGCCGGCACCACGCACGCCAGGATCGAGGCCGCGAGCAGGAAGAGCGCGCTCGCCAGGTAGGTGAGCAGGTCGGTGGTCGACACGCCGAAGAGCTGCGATTGCAGGAACCGGCTGGCCGCCCACGCCGCCGCCAGGCCGAGCCCGACGCCCAGGCCGGCAAGCCCCAGCCCCCGCCCGACGATCTGTCCCAGCACATTCAGGCGCGACGCACCCAGCGCCATCCGGATCCCGATCTCGCGGGTCCTCTGCCCCACTACGCACGCCAGCACGCCGTAGATGCCCACGCTCGCCAGTAACACGGCCACGCCGGCAAAGAACGCGAACAGCCCCATGCTGAACCGGCGGTTGCTCGCAAACTCCGCCACGCGGTCCGACATCAGCTTCACATCATAGATGGGTTCGTCCGGTGCCACGTCGCGCACCGCGCGCCGGATGGACGCCAGCGCCGCGGCGGCGTCCGCCCGCGTCCGCACCACCAGGTGCAGGCCGAGCGTCGCCGGCCATTGCGAAAGCAGCGTGTAGTATTCGACCTGTTCCCCGCGCTCGGCGCCGAATTGCAGCGTGTTGCCGACGATCCCGATCACCCGCATCTGCGGCAGCTTCATCTGCGGCTGGCCGATCTGGAACGTGCGCCCGATCGGGTCCTCGCCCGGCCAGTGCTGTTCCGCCATTTTCCGGCTGATCACCGTATCCACCACGAAGCCTTCATAGAGCTGCGCGACCGTGGCCATGCTGATGGCCTGCCCCGCCACCAGCGGCGCGCGCCGTTCGCGGCCATCAAACGCAGCGCCGCGCAGTAACGGGATGCCCATCGTGCGAAAATAGTCCGGTGTGACCACGTGCACGTTCGCCAGCGGGAACTTGCCCGGCTCCGGCGTCGGCCGGTCCGGCCGGAAGAACCAGTTCGACGAGCTGTCCCAGGTGTACGGAAGCGAGGAGCAGAACGCCACCGACTCGATCTCCGCCACACTCTGCAGCCGCGCGAGCATCGCCTCGTGGTGCCGGATAAACGCATGCGGATCCCGCGTCATCGCCGCCGTCGGCGGCGTTGCGACCTGCAGCGTGATCACGCGGTCCGGTCGCAGTCCCGTGGGCGCCATGGCGACCCGATACAGGCTCTGGATCAGCAGGCCTGCGCCCACCAGCAGCATCACCGCGAGCGACACCTGCACAACCACGAGCCCGTCCGTCAGGTGAAAGCGTCCGAACGCCGTGCGCACCGCGGCAGGCGTGCGCTTGAGCGCGTCGTTGGGATCGCTGTGCGAAAGCTGCCACGCCGGCGCGAAACCGAAGCCGACGCCCGTGAGAAGCGTCACGCCGGCCATGAACAACCACGCCCAGGCGTCAAAGCTGCCGCCCGCCGCGAGCAGTTCCTTCATCTCCCACGGCGCCAGCCGCGCCACGAACGCGTAGCCAAACCACGCGATCGCCGTGCCGAGCACGCCGCCCGTCAGCGCGTACACCAAGCTTTCGATCAGGAGCTGGGAGAACAGGTCGCGCCGCGACGCCCCGAGCGCCGTGCGAATTGCCATTTCCCGGCGCCGGTTGAACGAGCGCGCGAGCAGGAGGTTCGCGACATTCACGCACGCGATCAGCAGCACCGTGCCCACCGCCCCGAGCAGGAGGAAGAGGTTCATCGTTCCCCGCCCCTGCAATTGCTCGCGCAAGGGCAGCACCGCCACGCGGATCCCGGCGTTTGCCTTCGGGTACTGCTGCTCCAGCCGCTGCCCGATCGCGGCGAGCTGCGTCGCCGCCCGCTCAATCGTCACGCCGGGCTTGAGCCGCCCGATCACGGCCGTGCCGTTATGGTTCTCGCGCTCCCGCATGAACTGCCGGTCCACGATCGGCTCGATCGGCACAAACACGTCCGCATGCCGGTGAAACCGAAACTCCGCCGGCAACACGCCCGCGATTTCCGTCGCCTGCCCTTCCAGCACCACACTCCGGCCCACGATGTCCACGGCGCCGTGAAAATACCGCTGCCACGCGGCATGCGTCAGCCACGCCACCGGCGCCGCCGCCGCGCGGTCGTCCTCCGGCCGCAGCTCCCGGCCCAGCGCCATGCGGTAGCCGAGTACCTGGAAGAAGTCCTGGGAAACCTGCACCACCGTCACCCGCTCCGCGCCGTCGCGCGTCACCAGCTTCGCGCCATCGCTGCGAAAGATCGCGAGCCCGCTCGCCACATCCTGCGTGGCGCGCCAGTCGACGAAGTTCGGATACGACACGCTCATGTCGCCGCCCGAGGCGGTCCGCTCCGTCACGGCAATGAGCCGGTCCGCCTCCGGGTACGGCAGTGGGCGCAGACACGTCGCGCTCACCAGGTTGAAGATGGCGGTGTTGGCCCCGATCCCGATGGCGAGGGTCAGCACGATGATGGCGGTGAAGCCGGGCGACTGGGCGAACAGGCGCAGGGCAAGGCGGAGGTTTGACATGGCGAAGGCGGCGCCCACCGCGCGCGGGAACAGACGCCCGGCCGGCGCCAATCGCAGTACACCGCACGCCCGCCGAAAGTTACACCAGCCGCGCGCCGCCGGGCTTCGTGGCGCCGAAAACCTCGCTTGATCCGCCGCGGGCTTGGCCTTGTCCTCGGCTCCGCTCGTGTCGACCGCCAACCAGAACTTCGTCCACCTCCACGTCCACACCGACTACAGCCTGCTCGATGGCTGCTGCCGCATTGACCGGCTGATCGGCCGGACCGCCGAGCTGGGCATGCCGGCGCTCGCCCTCACTGACCACGGTAACCTCTACGGCGCGATCGAGTTCTACAAACAGGCCAAGGAGAAGGGCATCAAGCCGCTGATCGGCTGCGAGCTCTACCTGGTTGAGACCTCCCGGCTCGAAAAGACCGGCCGCTCTGACGAGGGAAAGTCCATTTTCCACCTCGGGTTGCTCGCGCGAAACCTCACCGGCTACCAGAACCTCCTGAAGCTCGTCTCCGACGCTCACCTCAAGGGCTTTTACTACAAGCCGCGGACCGACATCGAGACGCTCGCCAAGTACTCCGGCGGGCTCATTGGATTCACCGGCTGCCTCGCCTCACTCGTGCCTCAGCGGCTGCTCTACGACCGCTACGACGATGCCCGCGCGGCGTGCGCCCGGTTCGTCGACATTTTCGGCCGCGAAAACTACTTCGTCGAAATCCAGGACCACGGCATTCCCGAGCAGCGGAAGATCATCCCCGGCCTGCTCAAGCTAGCCGAGGAGTTCAACCTGAAGGTCATCTGCACGAATGACGTGCACTACGTCCGCGCGCAGGACGCCGGCCCGCACGATGCCATGCTGTGCATCCAGACCGGTTCGAAGATCCACGACACGGACCGGATGCGGTTCACGGGCACCCAGTTCTACCTCAAGTCGGCCGAGGAGATGGCCAAGATTTTCGCCGAGGTGCCCGAGTCGCTGACCAACACGCAGCTCGTCGCCGACATGTGCGAACTCGCGATCCCCTTCCCCAAGGGCAGCGAGCGCTACCCGCGTTACCCGCTCTCGCCCGAGATCAAATCGAAGTTCACCGCCGCCGAGTACCTGTTCGATCTCTGCCTGTCGGGCATGCAACGGCGCTACGGCCACGACTACCTTGAGATCTCGCGCCGCCCGCTGGTGGCCGAGCGCCTCGCCAAGCTCGTCAACCTGCCCGCCGGCCAGAAGCCCCAGGCGCCCGACTACAGCGGGCTCACCGCGGAGGAGGAGCTCGCGCTCCGCATGGGCTACGAGCTCGCGATCATCAACGTCACCGGGTTCGTCGACTACTTCCTCGTCGTCTGGGACTTCATCAACTGGGCCAAGTCGCACGGCGTGCCCGTCGGCCCCGGTCGTGGTTCCGGCGCCGGCTGTCTCGTCGCCTACCTGCTCGGCATCACCAACCTCGACCCGATCCGCTTCAAGCTGCTGTTCGAGCGCTTCCTCAACCCGGAGCGCGTGTCGCCGCCCGACTTCGACATCGACTTCTGCATGCGCCGCCGCGGCGAGGTCATCGACTACGTGCGGCAGAAATACGGCAACGACTGCGTCGCCAACATCATCACGTACGGCACGCTCGGCGCGAAGATGGTCATCCGCGACATTTCGCGCGTGCACGACCTGCCGTTCGCCGAGGCCGACCGCATCGCGAAGATGATCCCCGACGAGCTCAACATCACGCTCGAGGACGCGGTCACCAAGAGCGCCGAGCTCCGCGACGAGGTGAACAAGAACCCCGTCGCGAAGAAGATCTTCGAGCAGGCGCGCGTGCTCGAGGGCATGGTGCGCAACACCGGCAAGCACGCCGCCGGCATCATCATCACCGACAAGCCGCTCGACGAATTCGTCCCGCTCACGCTCCAGGAAGGCGACGTCACCGTGCAGTTCGACATGGGCGCCGTGACCAAGCTCGGCCTCCTGAAGATGGACTTCCTCGGGCTCAAGACGCTCACGGTCATCTCCGACGCGGTGGAGAACGTGCGGCGCACCGCCGACCCGAAGTTCGACATCGAGAAGATCCCGCTCGACGACCCGAAGACCTACGCGCTGCTCAACGCCGGCAAGACGGTCGGCGTGTTCCAGCTCGAATCCTCCGGCATGCAGAGCGCGTGCAAACAGGTCGGCGTCTCGAACATCGACGACATCAACGCCATCTGCGCGCTGTACCGCCCGGGCCCGATGGCGTTCATCCCCGACTACGCCCGCGGCAAGAAGGACCCGTCCTCGGTTGAGTACCCGCACAAGCTCCTCGAGCAGTCGCTGCAGGAGACGTACGGCATCATCGTGTACCAGGAGCAGGTCATGGAGTGCGCCAAGATCATCGCCGGCTACACGCTCGGCGGCGCCGACATGCTCCGCCGCGCCATGGGCAAGAAGGACGCCGACGCCATGGCCAAGGAGCGCATCAAGTTCGTCGAGGGCGCCAAGCGCGTGAACAATATCGACGAGAAGAAGGCCAACGAGATCTTCGACTTGCTGAACAAGTTCGCGAGCTACGGCTTCAACAAGTCGCACTCCGCCGCCTACGCCCTCGTCAGCTACCAGACCGCGTATCTCAAAGCCAACTACCCGGTCCAGTTCATGGCCGCCGTGCTCACGGCCGAGCTCGGCAACGCGGAAAAGGTGTCGCACTTCATCGCCGAGGCCGAGGCCATGGGCATCACCGTCCTCGGACCCGACATCAACGAGTCGCGCGAGGCGTTCACCCCGGTGTTTCGCCGTCGCGACCGTGCCGCGCAGCCAGCTGCCGCGACCGGAGCCGCCGCCAACGCCAACGCGGGCGCCGAGGAGCCCGAGGCCGCCATCCGCTTCGGCCTCGCCGGCATCAAGGGCGTCGGCGAACAGGCCGCCCAGAAGATCATCGCCGAGCGCGACGCCGCCGGCGCCTACCGCGACTATTACGAGTTCCTGCTCCGGTCCGACGCCCGCGCCGTCAACAAGCGCATCCTCGAGAACCTGATCGCCACCGGCGCCTTCGACTACAGCGGCGCCGAGCGCGAGGACCTGTTTGCGCACATCGACGAAGCCGTCGCCGCCCTCTCCGAGCTGCAGCGCAAATACCCGGCGCTGCGCAAGGACCAGCCCGCGGTCGCCAAGGTCGAAGCCCCCGCCGAGACCATGCTGTTCGACCTCGGTGGCATGGACGCCGCGCCGCCGCTGCCGCCCGCGGAGCGACTCGCCGAGGAGTTTGCCCAGATGCTGCGCCATTCGCGCAAGGTCCCCGCCGCCGCGGCCGCGCCCGTCGCCGTCGCCACCCCGGCCGAGGAGGCCCGTGGCTTCCTCGATCTCGGCGGCCCCGCCACGCCGCGCGCCAAATCCGGCAACGGCAAGGCCGCCGCGCCCGAGCGCAAGCTCACCCGCGACTCCCGGCTCGCGTTCGAGAAGGAGCTCCTCGGCTTCTACGTCTCCGGTCACCCGCTCAACGCCTACACCGGCCTCGCCGAGGCGATCGACACCTACCCGATCGACGAGCTCCTGCAGCAGGGCGACCGCGTCGAGTTCCGCCTCTGCGGCATCGCCAGCAACATCGTCAAGCGGCTCTCCAAGCGCGATAACCGCCCGTGGGTCGCCTTCGTGCTGCAGAACAAGCGCGGCTCGATCGCGCTCAACATGTTCGCCGACGCCTTCGCCTCCTACGGCCAGAGCCTCGCCGAAAACGCGCTCGTCCTCGTGCAGGGCAACATCCTCGTCAACCAGGAGGGCGCCCGCATCAACGTGAAGGAATGCTACCCGCTCGACGGCCAGGTCGCCCGGCTCGCCCGCAAGGTGATCTGGCTCCTGCGCCCCGAGCACCCGCAGTTGCCCGCCTTCCTCCAGCTGCTGCGCGAGACGCTCAACAAGCAGGTCGGCGACACCCGCGTCGAATTCGCCTTCGTCTTCGAGGACCGCGTCGCGCCGTTCGCCGAGGCGAGCACCGCCCTCACCTGGAAGATCAACGCCGCTTCCTTCCAGAAGTTGCGTGAGCACCCGGCCGTCGCCGGCGTCCAGATCGAGACGCGCCACCTCGAGCTCGTGCAGGAGCGCCGCTGGGGCAAACGCGGCGGCGGCTGAGCGCCGCCCGCCCGCCTCGCTCGCATTTGCCGGATTGTTCGGCGCGGCCGCCCACCCTCGGGCGCCGCCCGAACCTTTCCATTCTGTAATGGTCGCGCAAGGGGCCCGACAGGGGGCTGTGGCATCTTCGGTCCAGCAAAACCGAGAAAAACGCCATGAACACCACATCCCTCTTCACCCGCAGCCGCGCCGCCTTCCTGGCTGGCGCCCTCGCCGTCGCCGGCGCGTTCGTCGGCATCGCCGCCCAGAACCCGGGCAACGCCACCGTCTCCGTCAAACGCGACCCGCAGCCCATCAAGCGCGTGCCGATGGAGCCCTCGAGCTTCTCCGACGTCGTGAAGCGCGTCTCGCCTGCCGTGGTCAAGATCACCACCGAGACCAAGGCCAAGAAAATGGCCGCCCAGGGCCAGGAGCTCTTCAACGATCCGTTCTTCCGCCAGTTCTTCGGCAACCGCATGCCCGAGATGCGCCAGCAGCCGGTCAGCGGCCTCGGCTCCGGCGTCGTCATCAGCGCCGACGGCTACATCGTCACCAACAATCACGTGGTCGATGGCGCCGACACGCTGAACGTCACCTTCAACGACGGCCGTGAGCTCACCGCCAAGGTCGTGGGCCGCGACCCGCAGACCGACGTCGCCGTGATCAAGGTCGACGCCAAGGGCCTCCCCGCCGTCACCTTCGCCGACAGCGACACCGTCGAGGTGGGCGACCGCGTCCTCGCCATCGGCAATCCGTTCGGCATCGGCGAAACCGTCACCAGCGGCATCGTCAGCGCCAAGGGCCGCCGCGTCGGCATCCTCCAGGACGTCCAGGGTTACGAAAACTTCATCCAGACCGACGCCGCCATCAACCCGGGCAACTCCGGCGGCGCCCTCGTCGACATCCAGGGCCGCCTCGTCGGCATGAACTCCGCCATCCTCAGCCGCAGCGGCGGCTTCCAGGGCGTCGGCTTCGCCGTCCCGGCCAACATGGTCAGCCACGTCGCCGACTCGCTCGTCAAGAACGGCAAGGTCGTCCGCGGCTACCTCGGCGTGAGTATCCAGAATCTCACTCCGGGCCTCATCGAGTCGTTCAAGTTGAAGGACAACCGCGGCGCGCTCGTCGCCGATGTGGAGCCCAACGCTCCTGCCGCCAAGGCCGGCATCAAGGGTGGCGACGTCATCACCAAGATCAACGGCAAGCCGGTCGTCGGCGCCAACGAGCTCACGCTCGCCGTCACCAGCACCTCCCCCGGCACCAAGATCAACCTCGAGGTGCTCCGCGATGGTGACACCAAGGAGATCACCGTCACGACCGGCCAGCGCCCGAACTCCGGCAAGGATTCCGAGTCGCTCCTCTCCGGTGGTGACGAATCCGACACCGGCGTCCTGAACGGCGTCGCCGTCGACGATCTCTCCGCCGAGCTGCGCGAGCAGTTCAACATTCCGGCCCGCGTGAAGGGTGCCCTGATCACCAACGTCGATCCCGACTCCGCCGCCGCCCGCGCCGGCATCCGCGCCGGCAACGTGATTCTCGAGATCAACAAGAAGCCGATCCGCAACGCCCAGGACGCGGTCGACCTGACCGCCAAGACCGAGTCGAAGAAGACCCTGGTCAAGCTGTGGGTGAGCAACCCCTCTGGCGGCGGCAGCACGGTCTTCGCGGTCGTCGACGAGTCCGACGCCAAGGACAACTCGTAAGCCACGATCGAAAGTTTCCCCGGGGGGCCGCGCCCAGCCGCCGTCCCCCCTCAGCGTTCTTCAAGGTTGGTAGTTGTTGTGTTGTTGTAGCTAGTTAACCGGTCCCGGTTCGTGCCAAGCAGGGGTGTTGGGCACGAGCCGGGACCGTTCCTCTTCCGGCGTCCGCCGGACTCTTTCTCTTACTCTTCCTCTTTCTCTTACTCTCAAGGGATTGAGGGATTGAGGGATTGAGGGATTGAGGGATTGAGGGTCGCCCCCCCGGGATCAGCGTCTCCCCACTCCCTCTCTCACTCCGAAGGCTCCCCACTTTCACCTTCACTCTCACTTTCACTCCGAAGGCTCACTCTCCACTCCGAAGGCCGTTCTCGTTCTCGCGCCGCGCTCCCGCGCGGCGCCATCCGTCCCCTCCGTTCCATCCGTCCCCTCCGAGCCATCCGTTCGGGAAGAAAGAGAAAGAGTACGAGTAAGAGAAAGACCGGCCGGACGCCGCCGGCCGGATGCCCCCCCTCGGGCCCCGCCAACACCGACCTTGTCCCGCATCCCGCGACCCGCTTCCATCGCGATCTTCCTCCTTCCTTCCAGCCTCCGTTCTTCGCGGCTCCTCGATCCGTACTCCATTCTTCCGTCCTCCGTCGCTCCGTCCCCCCCTCCGTTTCTTCCGTCCTCCCTCCGCCCCCCATGCGCGTCCTCATCGTCGAAGATGATGCCAAGATCGCCTCGTTCGTGGTCCGCGGCCTGAAACAGGCCGGCTACGCCGTCGATCACGCGCCCGACGGCGAGACCGGCCTGGCCCTCTTGGAGTCGACCGACTACGACGCCGCCGTCGTCGACATCATGCTGCCGAAGCTCGACGGCATCAGCCTCGTCCGCCGGCTCCGCGCCGCGCGCCGCACCACGCCCGTCCTCTTCCTCAGCGCCAAGAGTTCCGTCGACGATCGCATCCGCGGCCTCCAGAGCGGCGGCGACGACTACCTTACCAAGCCGTTCGCCTTCTCCGAGCTCCTCGCGCGCGTCCAGGCCCTCATCCGCCGCGCCAGCCAGTCGCCGGAGGCCACTCGCCTCACCGCCGGCGACGTCACGCTCGACCTCGTCACCCGCGAGGTTACCTGCGCCGGCCAGCCCGTGGAACTGCAGCCGCGCGAGTTCTCGCTGCTGGCGTTCCTGCTGCGGCACGCCGGCCGCCCCGTTTCGAAGACCATGATCCTCGAGCATGTCTGGGACTACAGCTTCGACCCGCAGACCAACGTCGTGGACGTCGTCGTCTCCCGGCTCCGCGCGAAAATAGATCCCGACCACACGCGCCTCGAGACGGTGCGAGGCGTCGGCTACGTTTTTCGGCCCCATGCTTGAGCGGCTCCGGCAGTCCCTCGCGTTCCGCCTCGCGGTCCAATACGCGCTGGTCTTCGCCGTGTGCGCGGCGGTGCTCTTCGGCGTGCTCTACTGGATCCTCGCCAACTCGCTCGAGGGCCGTGAGCGCCAGAACGCCGCCAAGCGCGCCGAGACGTTCGCCGCCGCTTACGACGCCGGCGGCGTCATCCTGCTCAAGCGCGCCATCGATTCGATCCGCGACCCGCAGCCGTACTTCGTCCGGATCGTGAATCCCGACAGCACCTACGACTGGGTCGGCGCGCCGCCGTCCTGGATCGAAACCCAGGTGCAGCAGGTGCCCTTCGGCCCGTTCGTCCTCAACCGCGAGACACCCACCCTGCGCCTGCCCACGGCCAACGTCCTGCGCGACTACGCCATGGCCACGCACAGCCTCAACGATGGCCGGTTGCTGCAGGTCGGCGTGCTGACTGACAGCACCGCCGTCCTGCTCGCGCCGCTGCGGCGCGCGTTCATCGGCGTCGGCGCCGGCGCCCTGCTCGTTTCCATCCTCGTCGGCACCATCCTCGCCTGGCGCTCGACGCGCCCACTGCGCGCCGTGTCCGACACCGCCCGCCGGATCCTCGACACCGGCGACCTCGCCGCGCGCGTCCCCGGCCCCAACGGCCGCGGCGAACTCGCCGAGCTCGTCCGCCAGCTCAACACGCTCCTTGACAAGAACGCCGCGCACGTCCGCGTCCTCCGCGAGACGCTCGACAACCTCGCGCACGACCTGCGCACCCCGCTGACGCGCCTGCGCGGCACCGCCGAACTTGCGTTGCAGGATTCGGGTGACGCCGCCCAGGCGCGCGACGCGCTGGCCGATTGCGTGGACGAGTCCGACCGGGTGCTGCACCTGCTGGAGGCGTTGCTCGACATCTCCGCCGCCGAAGCCGGCGCGCTGAAGCTGCATCGGGAACGCCACGACGTCCGCACCGCGCTTGATCGCGCCGCCGACCTCTACCGCGAAGTCGCCGAGGAGAAGCGGATCACGATCACAGTCGACGCCCCGGCGCCCGTGGAGTTCGACGCGGACGCGATCCGGCTTGGCCAGGCGATCAACAATCTCGTCGACAACGCGCTGAAATACACGCCTGCCAGCGGCAAGGTCACGCTGGCCGGCCGCATCGGGGCCGAAGGCGTGGAGCTCAGCGTGACCGACAACGGTCCCGGCGTGCCGCTGGCCGAACGTGAGGCCGTATTCCGCCGACTGTACCGCGGCGACGCCAGCCGTTCCCAGCGCGGCCTCGGCCTCGGCCTCAGCATGGTGAAGGCGATCGTTGAAGCCCACGGCGGCACGATCGCGATCGAAGACGCCCCCGCCGGCGGCGCCCGCTTCGTCCTCCGTTTCCCCGCCCCGAGCACGCCCGCCCCCGCCGCGAACGCCCCCACCCCCGCCGCCGAACCCGCGGTGTGAGTTGCGTCCCGGTTGGATCGCCGCGCCACGGATCGCCGCGCGGTCTCCAGTGGATCGCGACGCAGGTCTGGTCTGGTCGCCGCAGGCCTCCGGCCGGATTGCCTCGCAGCGGCGCGCCGAGTCGTCGCGCCGTCTCGTGCGTGGTCGGAACTAAACCGCCGGCCCCGCGCCCCGCCGCCTGCGCCTGACCGCTGTGGCGCACTCAAGCGCGCAGGCACCCGACGAAAATCGCCCGCGCCGTTTTATGGTGACCGTCCGCGCCCGGGGACGCGAACCACCCGCCGCCGAAAGCGTCGCTCGTCCGAGATAACTAGCCAAATCTGGCTAGTTAGCCCCCGTAACTAGCCAGATTTGGCTAGTTATCTCGGTTTAAGCCCCCAGCCGCCTAAGTCCTCCATACCAGGGTCAGGTCACCGCGAAAGGCCGCGAACCGAGCCGCGAAAACGGGCGGTGGTCGCCGCCACACCCGCATTCATCGCTCGCGATCAGCCACGCCAGATTTTCGCGTTCCTTCGCGCCTTTCGCGGTTCACCCGTCATCTCGTCCGCCGTCTGCGGGCTTCCGGGTCCATTCGTGTCCCTTCGAGTCCATTCGTGGTTACCCTTCCTTCCGAACGGTTCCGTCCTCCCAAACAGGGTCCACCGCGAACGGCCGCGAACCGACCCGCGAAAACGGGCGGTGGTCGCCGCCGCACCCGCATTCCTCCCTCGCGATCAGCCGCCCCAGATTTTCGCGCTCCTTCGTGAAGGGATGTGGTTCTCGAAAACCGAGGAGCGAGGATGAAAATTAA
>NZ_QAYX01000009.1 GCF_003054705.1 Opitutus sp. ER46 | reverse complement strand
CGTTCACGGCCGCGACCGTGACGAATCGCTGCCCGTCTTCAAGACGATGCCATTACCTAGCGCGATATACGATCCGAGTTAATATATGCTATTGATATATAGCATGTTGGATATACGTCAGCCGTCCAAATTGAACGCTTACCGCCGAGTTTAAGGTGGAATGTTTAAGGTGTAAGGTTCGAGCAGTGTTCGCCCCGCGAAAACTGAAGTGAGGGCCGAGACCGGCGCGAAATCATGCGCCCACTGGGGGCGCGCGGGGGAAAGCTGAATGCCGAACAGACATGACCGGCGCCAGCGGCGCCGGGGACCGTCCCCACATCAGTTTTCGCGGAGCGAAAACTGGCGAAAACTGCGCGTTCGACTTCGGATGCTAACCGGTTAGCTTTCCCGACCATGAACCACGCGACCTTCAGCCGAAAGGGCGGACGCGCCCGGTCGCTCGCCAAAACCATCGCGAACCGCGCGAAGGCCGTGGCCTATTGGGAGGCAAGGCGCAGCGGAAGAGCGACCGCGGCCCGCCGCCGCTCCCCGCCACCCGCCCCCGCCGTGATCGGGCAGCTTCTGGCTGACTACTGCCGGCGCGTCGGAATCACCCGCCTCGAACTCTTCGGTTCAACCGCCCGCGGCCAAGCGAAAGCCGGCAGCGATGTCGATCTCATCGCCACGTTTCGCGACAACCCCGGGCTGCGCTTCTTCACCATGGAGGATGAGATGGCCGCCATCCTCGGCGTGCCCGTGCATCTGCTCACGCGCGACGCCGTCGACGAGATGACCAATCCGTACCGCCGCGCGTCGATCCTGGCGGACGCAAAGGAACTTTAGTTTTTGCCGGCGGCAAAAACTAAAGTAAGCGAGGTGTGAAACACCGGCGCGTCCCGCGCCGGCTTCAGCCCCAATTTCAGTTTTCGCGGAGCGAAAACTGGGGAAATCGCGCCGCTCATTGCCGCGTTGGAGCGCTACTTCAGCACCCGCCAGTTTTCGCTGCGCGAAAACTGAAGTGGGGCGATGAAGCCGGCGCGCGAAACGCGCCGGGCGTGGATCGAAAACCAAGACAGGTATCACAGGAGGCAGCAGAGCGCGCAGAGTTCGATCCGAAGGAGGATCGGTCTCCTGGCCGGTTCCTCTGCGACTTTAGTTTTCGACGGCGCCGAAAACTAAAGTAAGTGGGGTTTCGGACGCGGCGCCTCCGGCGCCGGCTTCAGCTTTCAGCCTTCGCTTCCCCGGAGTCCCTCCCTTGCCTCTGTTATCTCCTGTAAGACGGGTTGAAGATGGGTGGATTTCCAAGGCAGTCTCACAGGAGGCAAGGGAGGTAACAGAGTTCGATCCGGAGGAGGCTTGAACTCCTGATCGAGCAGTTTTCGCTCCGCGAAAACTGGAGTAGGGGTGCAAGGCCGGCGCGAAATGCGCCGGGAATCCTTCGCAAAAGATCCGGACATTATGAAAAAGTATCCGGACATTATTCCGGAGTATCTGGACATTATCCCGTTAGTCGTTGCTGAAAGGAGAATTATAATTGCAGCCATCGGCACCTATGCATCGCTGGTTCTGTGGGCATGGGACTGCGGAGATGATCGGGGCTTGGGTGAGGTGCCGCGCCCCGGAGGGCGCAAAGTTGCAGGTTCCAGGTTCGAAAGTTGCAGGTTCCCGATGCGGAACGCCGCGCCCCAAAGGGGCGGGGAGGGGCGCGCAGTGCTGCAGATTCGTGTTCAATCCTCGCGCCCAGAAAGGGCGCGGGTGGGCGGAATGCCGCGCCCGCTGGGGGCGCGCCTTTGCAGATTCAGGGAGCTTACCGCTTAAAGCCTACTGCCAAAAGCCGCGCCCTGGGAGGGCGCAAAGTTGCAGGTTCCCGATGCGGAACGCCGCGCCCAACAGTTATCGCGTTCGCGATAACTGAGTAGGGATCTGACGCCGGCGCGGGGCGCGCCGGGGCGCGGATGTGCGGCAGTTCAGGCGCCCAACGGGGCGGAGACGCTGCAGGTTTCTGAGCCTATCGCCTAAAGCTTATCGCCAAAAGCCACGCCCCGAAGGGGCGCCGGCGGGGCGGAAGTCTGGACCGATTCGCGCGCCCATTGGGGGCGCGACGGAGCCGGAAGTCTGCGCCCATTCACGCGCCCAACGGGGCGCGCCTTTGCAGGTGCAGGGAGCTTACCGCCTAAAGCTTACTGCCAAACGCCCGCCCGGGAGGGGCGCGGCGAACCTTAGCACCTTAAACTTTATAACCTTCAACCCGGTGCCACCGGCGCCGGCAGCCTATCGCCTAAAGCTTATCGCCAAAAGCCACGCCCAGGTCAGATGTCAGAAATCAGAAATCAGATGTCAGAGGTCAGAGGCCTGAGGCTGAGACAGCTGAACGCGGAAGCGGAACAGGCAGACCGGTGCCACCGGCGCCGAGATCGTCCCCACATCAGTTTTCGCGAGGCGAAAACTGCCGGAGTCGAAAGTTGACTACGCGTGTAGCGCGAATCCACTTGTGCCGCCATGAAACAGTTCCCCGTTTCCACCCGGTACACGCGGGACGAGCTCAAAACGCTCACCGCCACGGCCAAGCTCTGTAAGATTTCCCGCGCCGAACTCATCCACGCGCGCTCGCTCGGCAAGATCCTCACGACCCACGAGCTCGCCGACTGGGCCGAGGCCGAGCTGACCAAGTCTGCCGCGAAAAAAGGACGTCGTGGATCCCGCGCTGCTTGATTCCTCGTTCCTGATCGCCCTGGAGCGCGAGCTGGCCGCGGGCCAAGCCGGGCCGGCGCTCACGTGGCTGCGCCGCCAGCGCTCTCTCGCGCAGCGGCCGCTTCTCGTCAGTTGCATCTCTGCCGCTGAGTTTCTCGAGGGGAGGGACGATCCCGCGGAAGGCCTCGCGTTCCTCGCTCATTTCGTGCCGCAGAATATCGGTTTCAAGCACGCCGTCCGCTGCGCGGAGATCCAGCGTCGCGCCGGTGCAAATGGGCGCCGATTTGGTGAGAACGACGCCTGGCAGATGGCGGTCGCCGATCGCGCGCACGCCACGATCGTCGGCCGCGACCGCAACGCCTTCAGCCATCTGGGAAATCGCTACGAACAGTTTTCGCTGCGCGAAAACTGAGGTGGGGTGTGAAGCCGGCGCGAAATGCGCCGGGATTTGATGCCCTCTTCTTTCATTTTTGCCGCAGGCAAAAACGAAAGCCGGCTCGATCTCTGTTCCCTCCCTTGCCTCCTGTGAGACGGCCGTGGCATCTGGCTGTAGGCTTTAAGCTATAGGCTCCAATCAGCCAAACCGTTCTACAGGAGATCGCAGAGGCCGCGGAGCTCGATCCGAGGTTAGGTTCCGGACATTGTAACCTTCAACCCGGCGCCAGCGGCGCCGTGGCCTCTGTTCCCTCCCTTGCCTCCTGTGAAACGGCCTTGGAAATCGGTGTTCAAATCCACTCCTCTTCAATCCGTTTTACAGGAGATAACAGAGGTAAGGGAGGGAGTTCTGTGAAGCGAAGGCTGAAAGCTGAACGCTGAAAGCTTAAGCCGGGCCAGTGGGAAGGTGGGCAGAGGTCAGATATCAGAGGTCAGCAGGACCCACCGGGGTGAAAGAGTAAGAGTCAGGGAAGCAGCGCTTCAGCGCTCAGCCGGCGCGAATGCGGCCGGGGGCAAGGTTGGTTTTTGCGTCGTCAAAAACCAAACAGCCACACCCCCAGCCGGCGCGACCCGCGCCGGCGACAGCGACCACCGAACTGGTTATGGCCACAAAAAGGCACCAAGAGGCGCGAAGACGAACCCACTGTATTGAGGTTTTTTGGTGCCTTCTCGTGCCTCTTCGTGGCCAACCCCGGCTCGGCGATCTGTGGCTCGCTTTTGCGCCTCCTGCGCTTTTTTGCGGCCAAATCCTGATGGGCTGCAGCCGGGAGCACACACCGCCGGGGGCTGCCCCCACATCAGTTTTCACGGAGCGAAAACTGGGGAGAAAGAGAAAGAGGAAGAGTAAGAGAAAGACTCCCCGAGCCGGGCGCCCACGGGGGGCAGACGTCAGAGGTCAGACGTCAGAGGTCAGATGTCAGATGTCGGAGGTCAGATGTCGGAGGAAGTGAAAGCTGAATGCAGAAAAGACACGCCGGCGCCAAGGGCGCCGGGTGCTGCACCCCACTTTCAGTTTTCGCGCAGCGAAAACTGGCGCGAACGATTACTCTCCGGCGCCCACAGCGCCCGGGGTTGCCCCACTTTCACTCTCACTTTCACTCTCACTTCCCCTAAACGCGGTACGGCGGGGCCATCCCCCCGCCTTGCGGGCCCCGCCGTACCGCGTTTAGGGGAGATCCCCTACTTCCGGCTGGACGCAAGGGGGTGGCTGTTGCAGGCTCCGCACCCCACCACGGGGATCGGTCTGATGGAGCACTTGCCAGGGACTCTCATTCGTCCCCGGGCGAGGCGCCCCAGCGGGCCGGGCCCCAACACACACACCCGTAAGCACAGGCCGAAAGATCGGTCGCGACTGTCGCTGGCAACAGCGGCCGGCTGCGCTCGCTCCGACGCCTCCCACACGCACTCGCCAGATGACTTCGCAGGGATTTCTCGCCAAGCCCGTGACCGACCTCAGCCAGAACAAGCGCACCGCGCTGCTGAGTGTCATCTTCGCCGGCATTATCGGCAGCAGCTTCTACATCGCGTACGAAGCCAGGTTCGACTTTCTCGTCGCCCCGGAGTTTCAGGCCCAGCGGATGGCCATGCTCGCGCTGGTGGTGGGCGTGAAGCTGGTGTCGCTCGTCGCCTTCCGGCAGCTCGGCAGCCTCATGACGTACTTCAGCGTGCCCGACCTTTACCGGCTCGGCTACGCGATGATACTCGCCAGCGTTTTTCTTTTCGCCCTGCGCATGACGGGCGCGATCAGCATCCCGCGCGGCGTCCTGTTGATCGACTTCCTCGTCTGCACCGGTGGCATGTGCGTGGGCCGGCTGGCGGCTCGCGTCTTCCGCGAGCGGCTCACCAGCAAGTGGGAGCACCAGGAGAAGGGGCGGCCGCTGGCCCCGCAGCAGCGGATCGCGATCGTCGGCGCCGGCGATGCGGGCGCGGCCCTCGCCAAGGAATTCGTGGCGTATCCGTCCCGTGGTTTCCGTCCGGTGGCTTTCTTCGATGACGATGCCGCCAAGCATGGGACCCTCATCCATGGCATCCCGGTGGTCGGCCGGCCGGAGCGGATCGCGGAGATGAAGCTCGCCCACACCGTGGCCAAGGTGGTCATCGCCATGCCGACGGCCCCGGCGAAGCGGATCCGCGAGGTGGTGCAGGCCATGAGCGCCCAGGGGTTGAAGGTGGAAACGCTGCCCTCGATGGCCGACCTGGCCGCGGGCCGCGTGCGCGCCAGCCGGATCCGTCCGGTGGAAGTGCAGGACCTCCTCGGCCGCGAGCAGGTCGACCTCGATAACGAGGGCATCCGCGCGAGCATCCAGGGCCGCGTGGTGATGGTGACGGGTGCGGGCGGCAGCATCGGTTCCGAGCTGTGCCGCCAGATCGGCGCGATGGCGCCGAAGCAGTTGCTGCTGGTCGAGCAGTGCGAGGGCGCGCTGTTCGTGATCGAGCAGGAGCTCAACGAACTCGGCCTCGGCTCGATCGCGGTGCCGCTCGTCGGCGACATCATCGACGAGGACCGGATGCGGTACATCTTCCAGCACTACCAGCCTTCCGTCGTGTTCCACGCGGCGGCGCACAAGCACGTTTACCTGATGGAGCGCCAGCCGGCGGAGGCCATCCACAACAATGTCCTCGGCACGCGCATGCTGGCCGAGATCGCGGCCGAGGTGGGCGTGGAGAAATTTGTCCTGATCTCGACCGACAAGGCCATCAACCCGACCAGCGTGATGGGCGCCACCAAGCGGCTGGCGGAAATCCAGCTGATGGACGTCCATGCGGCGCAGCGGCGCGAGAACGTATACGGCGCGCGCTCGGTGCTGACGGAGTCGGCAGCGGCCAGCGCGTTGCGGCAGGCCGATGCGGTCGTCGCGCAGGCGGTCGGCGGTAATGGCAACGGTCACGCCGGCGTGGGCGGCCACTCGGTGGGCACGCTGCAGGACGCGCGGAATTTCGTGGGCATCGCCGAGCCGGCGGGCGGCAATGGCACCGGCCATGGCGCGGTGGGCGCGGGCGGCAACGGCGGATCGACCCGCCAGGTGGCCGAGCACCTCGTGACGATCGTGGCCAAGCACGGGGAGCGTCCCGCGGGTGTGGGCGGCGGGGTGCCGCCGGCGAGCGTGAGCTCGTCGCGGGCGCCGTTTGGCCGGACGACTCCGTCGGCGCGGCCGACGAAGTTCATGGCGGTGCGCTTCGGCAACGTGCTGGGGTCGTCGGGCAGCGTGATTCCGATCTTCAAGCGGCAGATCGCCAATGGCGGGCCGGTGACCGTGACGCATCCGGAGGTGACGCGTTATTTCATGACGATTCCGGAGGCGGTGGGCCTGGTGCTGCAGACGAGCATCCTGGGCCAGGGCGGCGAGATCTTCGTCCTGGATATGGGCCAGCCGGTGAAGATCGTGGACCTGGCGAAGCAGATGATCGAGCTGAGCGGGTTCAAGGTGGGCGAGGACATCGAGATCAAGTTCTCGGGGCTGAAGCCGGGCGAGAAGCTGTACGAGGAGCTGCAGCACAAGAACGAGCAGCACACGCCGACGACCCATCCGCGGATCATGCGTTTCACGACGAACACGGTGATCAGCGCGACGGGCATCCAGGAACTGCGGCAGCGGTTGTATAATCTGGACTCGAACCAGCTGAAGCAGCTCCTGCACCGCCTGGTGCCAGAGTATCGGCCGCACCTCGACTGAGCAGTTTTCGCTCCGCGAAAACTGAAAGTGGGGTGCAGCACCGGCGCCCGACGGCGCCGCTTTTCGTTATTGGTTATCCGTTATCCGTGTCGGTGGATTTGGCCGCCATAGAGCCTATCGCCTACCGCCTAAAGCCTACGGCGCGAGGCGCCGGGTTGAAGGTTATGAGGTTTAGGGTGATAAGGTTCGAACTCCTGATCGATTCCTCTGCGTCCTCAGCGAGCTCCTGTAGAACGGTTTGGCCGATTGGAGCCTATCGCCTATAGCTTACCGCCTATAGCCAGCAGGTTGTGGCCGCAAAAACGCGCAAAATTCGCAAGAGGACGCCGCGGATCCAAGGCATCTCACAGGAGGCAAGGGAGGGAACAGAGGTTTGATGCACAGCCCCACCTTCTCGCATTTTCGCGCCAGCGAAAACGCGAGAGCGCTGCTCTCGAATCTTTCTCTTACTCGTACTCTTACTCTTTCTCCCCAGATTCTCGTCTCGGAGCCAAAAGCCTACCGCTTACCGCCTATAGCCAATTCAGGGTTGGCCACCAAAAGGCACGAGAAGGCACGATAAAGATACCGCCGATCGCCAAGGCAGGGGGTGGCCGCAAAAACGCGCAAAATTCGCAAGAGGACGCCGCGGATCCAAGGCATCTCACAGGAGGCAAGGGAGGGAACAGAGGTTTGATGCACAGCCCCACCTTCTCGCATTTTCGCGCCAGCGAAAACGCGAGAGCACTGCTTCCCAGATGCCTGCTCCTTTACCCGAGATTCTCGGCTCTGAGCCTATAGCCTACTGCTTACCGCCTATAGCCAAGTCAGGGTTGGCCACCAAAAGGCATGAGAAGGCACGATAAAGATACCGCCGATCGCCAAGGCAGGGTTTGGCCGCAAAAATGCGCAGCAGGCGCAAGAGGAACCACGGAGTCCAAGGCTATGGGCCTTCTGTGAAGCAGCGCTTCAGCGCTCTACGGTCGCTTCACGCGACCGGGGCGAACCGTGGCTTTTGCGTCGTCAAAAGCCACAACCCACCCCGCCCGAGCCATCGCCTGCGCGATGGCCGGGCTCTGCGGTGTTTTATCGTGCCTCCTGGTGCCTTTTCGTGGCCAACCCAAATCGGGTATTGGCTATAAGTGATAAGCTATAGGCTTTGGCGTCCGAGCCAGAGTCCAGAATCACGGATAACGAAATAGCCGATAACGGATCGCCGGTCACGGCCCCGACCCAAGGCAGAGAAAGAGGAAGAGTATGAGTAAGAGAAAGAGCTCCCGGAACCGGCGCCCACAGCGCCGGCAGCAGTCCCCACTTTAGTTTTCGTGCCGCGAAAACTGCTCACTTTCACTCTCACTGTCACTTCTCTGGTTTTAGCCGGCGGCTAAAACCAGACACACGTTGCTGCCGCCGAAGCCGCTGCTGTTGTTGAGGACGACGCGGGGGGCGGTATCGAGGGTGGTGCGGAGGAGATCGAGGCCTTCGCAGGCGGGGTCGACCTGCTCGAGGTGCGCGGCGCCGGGGATGAAGCGTTCCTTGATCGCCAGGGCGCAGACCGCGGTCTCCAGCGCGCCGGCCATCGAGAGCGCGTGGCCGGTGAGCGCCTTCGTGCTGCTGACCTTCGGCGCCCGGCCGCTGCCGTCGAACACCGCGCGCAACGCCAGCGCCTCCGAGCGGTCGCCGATGGGCGTCGAGGTGGCGTGCGCGTTGACGTAGTCGACGTCGGCCGGCGCGACGTGGGCGTCGGCCAGCGCGCGAACCATCGCGCGGCGCAGGCCCGCGCCCTCGGGGTGGGAAATTGCGATGCTGTGGCCGTCGCCCGCCTGGCCCCAGCCGATGAGGTCGGCGTAGATCGAGGCCCCGCGGGCGGTCGCCAGCGCGCGGTCCTCGAGGACCAGCGCCACGCCGCCGCCCGAGGCGATGAAGCCGTCGCGGCGGGTGTCGAACGGACGCGAGGCGGTTGCGGGGTCGGGATTGGAGGACAGGGCGCGCAGGCCGGCGAAGGGGAGGACGGTCTCGGCGTTGATGTCCTCGCCGGCGACGACGAGCATGCGCCGGGCGCGCCCGAGCCGGATTTCGTCCATCGCGAAACCGATCGCGTGGCTCGACGACGCGCAGGCGGAAACGAAGCCGGCGACGGGGCCCTGGATCTTGTAGTGGGAGGCGAGGTTGAAATTGAGGGTGCCGGCGATGGACGACACCAGGCCCATCGGGTTTACGCGCTCGCCCTTGGCGGCGTAGACCTGGTTGGTGCTGGCCACCAGGAGGTAGGGCGAACCGCTGGACGCGCAGTACAGGCCGGTGTCCTCGTTGGCGACATCGCCGGGCGTGAGGCGGGCGTCGGCGAGCGCCTGCTGGAGCGCGCAGGCGGCGTACACGCCATGCGGGGCGAAGCCGCGGATGGTTTCGCGGTCGATTGGGTATTCGCGGGGCCAGACCCAGTCGCGCCAGTTGGGGGAGGGAAAGGCGAAGCCCTTGACCGTGCCGGCGAGTTTCACCGGCAGCGCGGGGTTGCCGAAGAACTCGACGCGCTCGAAGCCGTGCCGCAGCTCGCGCAGGCTGCGGAGGACCGACGCGCGGTCGTTGCCGATGCTGGTGATGAATCCCAGGCCGGTGATGACGGGCACCGCGGCCATGGGGATCAGGAAGCGGTGGGAGTGGCGCTGACCTTGTGGCGGACGAAGGCCCGGAGGTCGGCGATGGTGGCCACCTTCATGATCTCGTCGTTGCTGATCGAGATGCGGAAGAGGTCTTCGGTGAAGAACACGATTTCGGTGAAGGCGAGGGAATCGAACCCGAGGTCGTCGATGAGCTTGGTCTCGGGCGGCAGCGTGGAGAAGGCCTGCGCGGCCTTCTTGGGGGCGTACTCCTCGAGGATGCCGAAGATGACGGCGTCGATCGCGGCGAGGTCGTGCTGCTGCTGGAAGCGGCGGAACGCGGCCTGCGCCTCAGGCGAGAGGTGCCGGATCTTTTCCTCCCAGTCCGGGGTGCCGGAGGGGTTCGAAGCGCTGGAAGCGGGGGTGTCCATGAAGGGAAATACGGCGGCCAGTGATGCCGCGGCTGCCCGGGCGTGGCCAGACTTTCCTTTCAGCAGTTTTCGCTCCGCGAAAACTGAAGGTGGGGTGCAACACCGGCGCCGGTGGGCGCCGTCCAAATCTTTCTCTTACTCGTACTCTTACTCTTTCTCCCCAAATTCTCGGTTCGTAGCCAATAGCCTACCGCTTACCGCCTACAGCCGGCAGGGTTTGGCCGCTTACCGCCTACAGCCAAGGCGGGGTTGGCCACGAAGAGGCACCAAAAGGCACGATAAAATGCCCAAGGCGGTTTTACAGGAGATCGCAGAGGCCGCAGAGGTCGCGGCGCCGGAGGCGCCGAGTTGAAGGGGGTAAGGTCCGAATGCCACCGATCCTCCCTTTCCTCTGTTGTCTCCTGTAGAGGCATATCCGGATCGGATCTGAGCTATCTGTGGTTAATACAGCATCGATGGCTTAACCTCAGATTTCTCTGATAAATGCAGGATATGGACACTGAATCGAAGGCAGTTTCACCGGAGATAACAGAGGGAACAGAGGTCGCGGCGCCGGTGGCGCCGGGTTGAAGGTTACAAGGTTTAAGGTGCCAAGATTCGAACTCCTGATCGATTCCTCTGCGGCCTCTGCGATCTCCTGTAAGGCGGATTGGAGATGAGTGGATCTGAGCGCCGATTCCCAAGGCAGGGGTTTGGCCGCAAAGAAGCGCAGAAGGCGCAAAATGATGAGTGATCGGTTATTGGTTAACCGCTATTCGTGTCGGTGGTTCGGAAGCCCAAAGCCTGCCGCCTATTGCCTACAGTCTATTACAAAGCCGTGTTGGCCACGAAGAGGCACTAGAAGGCACGAAGCTTTATTTTTCGGCGGCGCGAAAAATGAAGTAAGTGGCGGTTCATCCCCGGCGCCGGCAGCAGCTCCCACATAGGTTATCGCGGAGCGAGAACCTGCGAGAACCAACCCTTGCCCCATGGCAGCATTCGCGCCGGCTGAGCGCTGAAGCGCTGCTTTCCGGACGATCTATATTGGTGCTCGAGAGTCCGGTTGCTATAGGCGTTTTGTGAAGCAGCGCTTCAGCGCTCTACGGTCGCGTTCACGCGACCGGGGCGCACGGTGGCTTTTGCGTCGTCAAAAGCCACAACCCACCCCGCCCGAGCCATCGCCTGCGCGATGGCCGGGCTCTGCGGTGTTTTCTCGTGCCTTCTCGTGCCTCATCGTGGCTAAACCGAATCGGCTATAGGCTCTAAGCGAAAAGCTATAGGCTTTCGGCCTCTCAAGCCTACTGCCTACCGCTTAATGCTTATCGCCTATCGCTCGCCGGTGGCCAGCGCGGCGCCGCGGCGGGCGGCGGCGTCGGCGGGGTCGAGCTCCAAGGCGCGACGGAAGGCGGCGGCGGCGGCCGCGGGGCGGTGGGCTGACAGCAGCAGGTAACCGAGATTGCAGTACGCCGGCACGGAGCGCGGCGCCTGCGTCACCACGGCCTGGGCGTGGGCCAGCGCCTCGGGGAGGCGGCCGGCCTGAAACAGCGCCAGGGCCAGTTCGGATTCCACCGCGACGCGCGTCTCCGCCAGGGTCAGCGCGGCCTCGTAGTGCGGCACCGCCGCGGCGAAACGCCGCTCGGCGGACAACGCCCGGGCGAGGTTGAGGTGGGCGAGCGCGTAGTCGGGCCGCAGCCGCAGGGCCGTCTCGTAGTGCGCGATCGCCTCAGGCGTGCGGCCGAGCTGCATGAGATCGAAGCCGAGCTTGTTGTGGAGCGCATGTGCCTTCGCGGCGTAGCTCCGCGGATCGGCGAGCCGCAGCGCCGCCTCGCCCTGCGCGACGGCGTCGGCCGGCCGACCGGCGGCGGAGTACACCAGGCCCAGGTTGTAGCGGGCGCGGGCATTGGCTGGCGCGCGGGCCACGGTGTCCTCCCAGAGCGTCTGAGCCGAGCGGTAGGTGGCGTTGCGCGCGAGGGTCAGCCCGCCGAGCGCCAGCGCGACCGCGGGCCAGACGAACAGGCTGCGCCGGCCGAGTGCGGCGTAGGCGCCGGTCACGAGCAGCGTGAGCAGGGCGGCGAGCGGCAGGTAAAGCCGGTGTTCCACGATCATCTGGATCGTGCCCGGGACGAGGCTCGTCGGCGCCAGGATCAGGAGGCACCAGGCGCCGAGGAAGCCGGCGGCGGTGCCGCGCCAGAGCCCGTGCAGGGTCAGGCCGAGCAGCGGGACGATCAGCGCGGCGTAGGGCGCCGCGGCGCGGACGCTGCCCCAGAAGGTGCCATGGTCGAAGACGAGCGGATGCGGCCACACGATCAGCCGCAGGTAGTGCGTCAGCGCCTGGGGCTGCGTCAGCCAGTAGGCGGTGGGCGCGACGGTGACATCGAACCCGGCGGTGCCGCCGCGGTTCCAGCCGGTGGTGGCGACGAGCGCCAGCAGCGGCAGCCAGGTGGCGAAGAGCGCCAGGTGGAGCCCGCGCCGCGCGCGCCAGGCCGCGGCGAGCGAGCTGGCGACGAAGGTGCGGTCGTACAGGAGGAGGAGCGGTGGGAGCGCGACCGCGATCTCCTTGGTGCCGACGCCGGCCAAGGCGGCGCCGACGGTGAGCGCGTGCCAGCGCACAGGCTGCGCGGACGTGGTGGCGCGGATGAAGGCGTACAGCGCGAGCAGGATCCACAGGCCGGCGAGCGACTCGGTGCGCTGGCAGACATAGGTGACGGCCTCCGTCTGCACGGGGTGGAGCAGCCAGAGCGCGGCGATGGTGGCGGCGAGCGGACGCGCCGCGCCGCCGAACCGCGCGGCGAGCCGCGGCGACGCGAGGGTACGCCGCAGCACGGCGTAGAGCGTGCAGGCGGCGAGAAGGTGGATGAGGAGGTTGAGTGTGTGGTAGCTCCACACGGCCTCGCCGGAGACGGCGTGGTTGAGAGCGAGCGAGAGGTTGGCGATCGGGCGGCCGCTGGTGGTGAGTCCTCCGGGCGGCGGGAGGAGCGCGCGCCAGAGCGGGCCGCGGAGGGTGGGGTTCTCGAGGATGGCGCCCTCGTCGTCGCCGACGAACGGCGCGGAGAACGTGCCCGCGTACGCGGCCAGCGCGAGCGCCGCGAGGAGCGTGAAGACGAGGAAGTCGACGCGTCGGCGCGGGGGCGGAGGGGAGGGGGTGGAGCTGGCGGCCACGATGGTGCCAGATGGTGTAGCCACAAAAAGGCACGAAACTTTATTTTTCGGCAGCGCGAAAAATAAAGTAAGTGGGGGTTTATCCCCGGCGCCGGCTTCAGCTTTCAGCCTTCGCTTCCCCGGAGTCCCTCCCTTGCCTCTGTTATCTCCTGTAAGACGGGTTGAAGATGGGTGGATTTCCAAGGCCATCTCACAGGAGGCAAGGGAGGTAACAGAGGTCGCGGCGCCGGTGGCGCCGGGTTGAAGGTCTTAAAGTTCAAGGTGCTAAGGTTCGGACTCCTGATCGATCCCTCTGCGCAGTTTTCGCTTCGCGAAAACTGAAGTAAGTGGGGTTCCGGCCGCGGCGCATGCGGCGCCGGGGGCAGCCCCCTACATAGGTTATCGCGGAGCGAGGACCTCGCGCAGCGATAACCTTGCTTTGCAAACCGTTGCTGGTGTTAAGTTCACGTGCCCCGCCGTGGTGGCGGGGACTCAATATCCCCCATGAAATCGACCTTGCTCCGTATCGCCCTTGTCCTGGGCGCGCTCGTCGGAACCGCGGCGATGGCCGCCCCGAAATCCTCCGGCTATCTCGAAGCCTTCGCCAACAGTCCCGTGCCGGTGGCCGGGCAGGACTATTACCTGCGCCACTGCATCTGGTATGAGGACGGCGAGTCGAGCGGCACCAACTACGCCCGTGGCACGCTCGTGGCCATCAACACCAAGGTGAAGCTGCTCAGCCTCGATGGAAAAAACATCGTGCTGCAGGCCGACGGCATGACCGTGAAGGTGAAGAACGTGCCGGACTACACGAAGAAGGACACCGCCGCGCTCGCGCAGCGGTTGCTTGGCGCCGAGCCGGTCAGCTTCGACGGGTTTGACGAGGCCACCGTGGCCGCGATCAAGGCCGGCAAGATGAAGCGCGGCATGACCAAGGAGCAGGTCCTCATGGCCCGGGGTTATCCGCCGGCGCACAAGACCCCCACGCTGCAGAGCGATCGGTGGATGTACTGGCCCAGCCGCTTCGTGATCCAGACCATCGTCTTCGCCGACGGCGTCCTGACTGCAGGCCGAGGGGTCGAATGAGAAAGGGCTGAAAGGCTGAAAGGCTGAAGATGACATGTAGCCGACAGGCGGCGCGGGATGCGCCAACCTGTCGGCTGATATGAG
>NZ_QAYX01000008.1 GCF_003054705.1 Opitutus sp. ER46 | reverse complement strand
CTCATATCAGCCGACAGGTTGGCGCATCCCGCGCCGCCTGTCGGCTACATGTCATCTTCAGTCCTTCCGCCTTTGCTCCTTCACCGCCACGAGCCGGACGAGGCGACCGGGTTTGCCAACGCGCTCAAAGGCCACGTAGAGCGATCCGTCGGGCGCCGTCTTGATGTCCCGAATCCTGCCCAGGCCGCGGAACAGCTCCTCGCGGTGCACGACGCGGTCCCCCTCCAGCACCACCCGCAGCAGCTTCTGCTGCGCGAGCGAACCCACGAAAAGTTGCCCGCGCCAGCGCGGGAACCGATCGCCGTCGTAGAACTCGATCGCGCTCACCGCGATCGAGGGTGTCCAGTTGATCACCGGCTGCTCCAGGCCGGGGGCCGCGGTGCGGTCCGATACCGGGGTGCCGTCGTAGTTGATGCCATAGGTGATCAGCGGCCAGCCGTAGTTTCGCCCCACTCGGATATGGTTGAGCTCGTCGCCGCCGCGCGGGCCGTGTTCCGTCTCCCAAAGATTTCCCGTCGCGCGGTCGATGGTCAGCCCCTGCGGGTTCCGCACGCCCACCGCCCAGATGGACGGCCACGCGTCCCGCGTGCGCCCGAAGGGATTGTCCGCCGGTATCCGCCCATCGCGGTACACCCGGTGAATCTTGCCGAACGGTGAGCGCAGGTCCTGAGCCTTGCCCGTCGTGCCTTCCTCCATCCCGCGCTCGCCGATGCCGAAAAACAGGTACTCCCCCTGGAAGACGAGCCGCCCGCCGTAGAGGACATAACTCCGGGGATATTGCGTTGGGTCGAGGGCGAACACCGTCTGCTGGTCAATCCACGCGCCGTCGCGCAGCCGCCCCCGCACGATCTTGTTCATCGAGCTCCCCTGCGGGCCGGGATCGCTGAACGTGAGGTACACCCAGCCATTGCGCGCATAATCCGGGTCCACCGCCACCGCCATCAGCCCCGACTCCTGCCGCGCCACCACCGGCGGCGTGCCGCGCACCGGCTCAGGCGCGAGCCGCCCGCCCTCGATCACCCGCAGCCGGCCTGCCCGCTCCGTTACCAGGATCCGCCCGTCCGGCAGGAACACGAACGACCACGGCACCTCGAGACCTTCAACCACGGTCTCGAAGCGATAGGCGTGCTCCTCGCTGCGCTGCGGCTCCAGCGGCAACCCGTCGGCCAACGCGCCCAGGGGATCCGTCGTTCGCGTTCCCGTCTCCCGCATCAGCGCGATCAATCCATGCACCTCCGCCGGGTTCAGCGTCTCTCGAAAGGCCGGCATCCCACTCTCTGGATAACCTTCCCGGATCGATCGCTCCAACGCGGCGTCGTCCCCGCCGTGCTTCCACTCCCTGCCCAGCAGCGAAGGGGCCTTGCCGCCGCGCATGTCGGCGCCGTGGCAGCCGCTGCACGTCTCCATATACAGGCGCCCGACGTCGCGGCCCGCTGGCGCGGCGCTGACGAGCGCCCCGCACCGCCCGCCCAGGAAGAGAACGAGGAAGAACCGAAATGAGTTGCTCACAAGGTGATGAAAATGAACCGCCACCGACCCGCGCGGCCCACCCGGGTGCCCGGCGAATCCATCCCGCCGGCAATCCCCGCCATCGCCGGCGCGGGACGCTGGAATTACCGCGATTTCGCCCGTGAAACGTCGCCAGTCGATTTGCCGTCGTCAGCTCTTCACCTAATCTAGGCCGGTTCAACGCGCCGGCTGCCGCACGTTGGCGTGCAGAGGCACCGCTCCTCGGCGCATTTCTTCCTCCACCCCCATCCCCGCCATGAAGGACGCTTCCCGCCCGCTCCGGCTGCCCCTCCTCACCGCGTTTGTCGCCGTCCTCCTCGCCACGCTCCTGCGCTGGTGGCCCCTCGACACGCTCGGGGGCCGGGTGCCATGGGTCACGTTCTATCCTGCCGTCATCATTGCCGCGCTTTACGGCGGCTTCCTGCCAGGGGTCATCGCCACCACACTCTCCGGCGTCGCCGCGTGGCTCGTGGTGCCGCACCTCGTCGGCGCGCCGGTCATCAAGGACGTCGTCGACTCGGTCGGCTTGCTGGCCTTTGTGCTTACCGGCACCGCCGTCTCCGCCCTCGCCGAAGCCCGCTGGCGATCCCAGGCGCACGAGCGGCAGGCCAGTCTCGAACGCGACCAGATGTTCAACCTGTCGCCGGACATGTTGTGCCTCGCGACCCCGGACGGCTTCTTTCGGCGGGTAAACCCGGCTTTCACCCGCGCGCTTGGTTGGTCCGAACCGGAGCTGCTTGCCCGGCCCATCCTTGAGTTCATCCACCCCGAGGATCGCCCGGCGACGGAGCGCGAATTTGCCCGCCCCACCGCTGTCGGCGGGGAGATTCTCCAGTTCGAGAACCGCTGGCAGCACCGCGATGGCTCCTGGCACTGGCTCTCCTGGCGCTACGTGACCCAACCCGATCGTCACCGCTACGCCAGCGCCCGTGACATCACCACCTACAAGCAAGCGCAGGAGGCGCTTGCCCGGGCCGAGCGCGAGAACGCCACCGAGCAGGCCCGCATCGCCTTCATCTTCCAGACGATTCCGATCGGCATCGCCCTGACGCGCACCGACGCGCTCGGCCGCGAATCCCGCGTCATCAACGAGGCCCACCTCCGGCTCTGCGGCATCACGCGCGCCCAGGCCGACGAACCCGGCATCTTCCAACGCCTGACCCACCCCGACGATCGGCTCCGCCAGGCCCCCTTCCTGTCCAGTGTGGCCGCCGGCGACTGCGTTCATTACGCGATGGACAAACGCTACGTCCGGGCCGACGGCAGCGTGGTCTGGGTGCTGTTCTCGTTCCACCGCCGCACCCTGCCGGCAGGCGGCTTCGAAGATCTCACGTTCGTCGTGGACATCACGGAGCGAAAACGGGTCGAGGACGAACTCCGGCAGAGCCAGGAGAAGCTCGCCGTGACCCTGCAGTCCATCGGCGACGCCGTGCTCGCGACCGACACGAATGGCCGGGTCTCGCACCTGAACCCGGTGGGGGAGCAACTCACCGGCTGGCCGATGGCGGAGGCGTTGGGCCGGCCCGTGGGGGAGGTGTTCCGCGTCATCAACGAAGAGACCCGCGAACCCGCCGGGATCCCGGTGGAGCGCGTGCTCGCCACGGGAATGGTGCAGGGGCTGGCCAACCACACGCTGTTGATCGCGCGTGATGGCACCGAACACCCGATCGCCGACAGCGCCGCGCCCATTCGCGATGCCGCCCAGAACACCCTGGGCGTGGTGCTCGTTTTCCACGACGTCACCCGCCAGCGCGAGGCCGAGCGCCGGATCGCCGCGCTGCTGCAGGAGTCAAAAGACATCCGCACCGCCCTGGACGAGCACTCGATCGTCGCCATCACCGACCCACAGGGCCGGATCACGTTCGTGAACGACCAGTTCTGCACGATTTCCGGCTACCCCCGCGAAGCCCTGCTCGGCCGCGACCACCGCATGCTCAACTCGGGCCACCATCCGAAGACGTTCATCCGCGACCTTTGGAATACCATCCTGCAAGGCCGCGTCTGGAAGGGCCTGATCAAGAACCGCGCGAAGGACGGCTCGTATTATTGGACGGATACCACGATCGTGCCATTCCACCGCGCCGACGGCCGTCCGTACCAGTTCGTCGCCGTGCGGACCGACATCACCGCCCGCATGCAGGCCGAGGAGGAACTGCACCGGCTCAACACCGAACTCGAGCATCGCGTCGAGGAACGCACCGCGGAGATTCGCCAGGCGCTCGCCACGCTCGATGCCACGCTCGACGGCGCCTTCGCCTTCGCTCCGGACACCCTTCGCTTCACGTTCGTCAACCGCGGCGCCATGCGCCAACTGGGCTACACGCGCGAGGAACTCCTCGGCATGAAACTCACCGACATCGAGCGCAACGCGTCCGAAGCCGACGTCCGCCGCGCCATCGAACCGCTCCGCCGCGGCGAGAAAAGCGTGCTCACGTTTAGCCGGAACCACCGGCACAAGGACGGGCATGAGTTCCCCGTCGAGATGAACCTGCAGCACGTGACGCCGGCCGGCGGGGCGCCCCGGTTCATCGCGATCGTCCGCGACGTGACCGAGCGCAAGAAGGCGGAGCAACTGGCCTACCGCTCGCAGCGACTGGAATCGCTGGGCACGCTCGCCGGCGGCGTCGCCCACGACCTGAACAACGCGCTTTCGCCCATCCTGATGGGGATCGAGATGATCCGCATGCAACACCCGGCGGAAGCGGGGCTCATCGACCTCCTGCAGACCAGTGCCAAACGCGCGGCCGACATGGTGCGCCAGCTCCTCACCTTCGCCCGCGGAGCCGAAGGCGCCAGCGTACCGGTGCAGACGAGCAGCCTCCTGCGGGAGATGCAGAAGATCATCGAGGGCACGTTTCCCAAGAACGTGCAATTGGTGGTCCGCGCGGGGCAGGATCTTCCGCCGGTCTCGGGCGACCCCACCCAGTTGCACCAGGTGCTGCTCAATCTCTGCGTCAATGCCCGCGACGCCATGCCCAACGGCGGCACGCTGCGGCTCGAGACGCAGGCGGTCACGGTCGACGCCACCTTCGCGAGTTCGCTGCCCGATGCCCGGCCCGGCGAATTCGTGACCCTCCGGGTCACCGATTCCGGCACCGGCATCCCGCCGGAGCTCATCGACCGCATCTTCGATCCATTCTTCACGACCAAGGGCCCCGACAAGGGCACAGGCCTCGGGCTCTCGACCGTTCTCGGCATCGTCCGCGGCCATGGCGGTTTCATCCAGGTGTACTCCCATCCCGCCAAGGGCTCCGCCTTCACGGTTTACCTGCCCGCCCTCGACACCCGCGCCACGCCGGCCGTGATCCAGCCCGAAGGCGCCGCCTTCCACGGGACCGGCGAGAGCATCCTATTCGTCGACGACGAGCCAGCGATGCGCGAAACCGCCCGCGTCGTGCTCCAGCGGCTCAACTTCAAACCGATCACCGCCACCGACGGCGCCGATGGGCTCATCCGTGCCGCCGAACACCGGGATAGTATCCGCGCCGTCATCACCGATCTCCATATGCCGCACATGGACGGCCTTATGTTTCTGCGCGCCCTGCGCCGCATGCTGCCCAACGTGGCAGTCGCCGTGATCAGCGGCCGGCTGGAGGAAAAGGAAACCGAGGAGTGCCGCTCGCTGGGCGTCGCCACGTACCTCGACAAACCCTTCACCGAGCACCAACTCGGCGAGGTCCTTCGCACCCTCCTGGCCCAGAAGTAGCCCCCCTCGTTCTCGTTCTCGGCCGGCTCCTGCCGGCCGAAAACGTAGGTGATCCGAACGATCGGTCCGATCTTCCCCACTGCCGCTCCACCCCCAGCTCCGGCGCGCGCCGCGATCGCGTGTCCGCCTTCGGCCTTCTGTTCTCAGCCAGCCTTCGTTCTTTCAGCCTTCGCTTTCTCCACGTCCTGGAACTGCAGCGCGTGGAGCCTCGCGTAGAGGCCGCCGCGGGCGAGCAGTTCGGAATGCGTGCCGTGCTCCGCCAGCCGCCCCTGCTCCATCACCAGGATCAGGTCCGCCTTCTGAATGGTGGAAAGCCGATGCGCGATGACGAACGTCGTCCGGCCTTTCATCAGCCGCTCCATTGCCTCCTGGATCAGTCGCTCGGACTGCGTGTCCAGCGCGCTCGTCGCCTCGTCAAAGATCAGGATCCGCGGATCGCGCAGGATCGCTCGCGCAATCGCGATGCGCTGCCGCTGACCACCCGAAAGCTTCACCCCGCGCTCGCCCACCACCGTCGCGTAGCCATCCGGCAACTCGGCAATGAATCCATGCGCATTCGCCGCCTCGGTCGCCTCCCGCACCTGCTCCGGCGTCGCATCCGCCCGCCCGTACTTGATATTGTCCTCGAGCGTGCCGGAAAACAGCACGTTCTCCTGCAGCACGATGCCGATTTGCCGGCGCAGCGACTCCACCGTCACGTCGCGCACATCGCACCCGTCCACCCGCACGCCCCCAGAGGCCACGTCGTAGAAACGCGCCACCAGGTTCACGATCGTGCTCTTGCCGGACCCGCTCGGCCCGACGATTGCCACCACCTTGCCGGCGGGCGCCAGGAAACTGACGTCGGTGAGCGTGCGCGGACGGCCGGCACCCGGCATTTCGAGCTCGTAGTCGAAGCACACATTCTGGAACTCCACGTCGCCCCGCACCGGCGGCAACACGCCGGCGCCCGGCCGGTCGCTCACATCCGGCTTGGTGTCGAGCAGCGCCCAGATGTTTTCCAGGGAGGTCGAGGCGCGCTGGAACACCGCCGCCAGGTCGACGAAGCGCACGATCGGCGGGAAAACGAACGCGATGTAGGCGTTGAACGCGACCAGCGTGCCAACCTGCATCTCCCCGCGCAGGACAAGCCATCCACCATACCCGAGCACGATGAGCGCACCCAGCGAGCCGAGGATATCCGCCACGACCGAGAGCCGCGTGTTGCGCATCACGATCTGCGAAAAGTTGAAGTAGTCCGCATTGATCCCGCTGGCGAAGGCCGTCGTCTCCGACGCCTCCCGGGTAAATGACTTCACCACCCGCGCCGCCGCCACGCGCTCGTTCAGAAACCCCACCACGCGGTCCCAGTTGTCGCGGTGCACGCGACTCTCCTCCCGCATCCGGCGCCGGTTGTAGAGGTAGTTCAGCGCAAACAGTGGCATCACGAGCGTCACCGCCAGCGCCAGCCGCCAGTCGATAAAAAAGAGGAACCCCAGCACCCCCACGATCGTCACCGAGTCCGCGATCACCGTGATCAGGAAGCCGTTCGTCAGGTGATAGACTTCGTTCGTGTCCTGCGAGATCCGCGAGGTCACCTTGCCGGTCTGGTTGGCGTCGAAGTAGCGCAACGAGAGCGTCTGCAGGTGGGCGAAGAGCTGGATGCGCACGTCGCACACGATCCGCATCGCGCTGAACTGCAGGACCCGGTTGCGCACCATCGTCAGCCAGCCGCGCAATAGAAACAACGCCGCGAAAGCCGCGAGCAGCCAGCCGAGCTGGTGGAGGTCACGCTTCGGCAGCGCCTCATCGATGATGAGCTTGAAGATCCAGGGGGCCGGCAGCGTGAGCAGCGTGGCCACGAGGATCAGCAGGACGCCAAAGGCAATCCGCCAGCGGTGGGGTCGGGTCAGCGTAAAGAAACGTCCAAAGGTGCCGTTCGCCATGTGGGTGGGCTCCGGTCAAAGCGACTTTGCGCCCGAAGCCAATCATTGAAGTGAAAGTGAAGGTGAGAGTGAGCACACGGTGGCGCCGCCATACGCCCGGCGGCCTCCCTGACCTCGCCTTCTTCTCCCATTTTACCTATTCCCCTCCACGTTCCTCTTCTTAGCTCGGCCGCCGCGATCCACTTTCACTCTCACTTTCACTTTCACTCCCTTTGCTTCCCGACTCCAACCGCCGGATCCGCTATGCTCGTGGCTATGCCGAGCTTGGGCTTTTGCGTGAAGCGGCCCGGGAGCTGGCGGCGGTCGTCGGGGAGGACCGCGAGACGCCCGATTTTCTGCTCGCCCGACTGCAGGTCGCCATGGAGCGCAAGCAGTGGAAGACCGTCGTGACCACCGGCCGCCGGCTCGCCCAGCTCACCCCCGACCTCGAGGTCGCCTGGCTGCACTGGGCGTATGCTTTGCGCGAGCTCAACCGGATCAAGGAGGCAAAAGCCGTCCTGCTTGAGGCGGAGCCGCTCCACGGCGGCAAGTCCGCCACCCTGCACTATAATCTCGCGTGCTATCACTGTCTCCTCGGCGAAATGGCCGACGCCCGCGCCCGACTGCGCGTTGCCTGCGAACTCCATCCTGATTTCAAGCAGGCCGCCCGCGAAGACCGCGATCTCGAGGCCATGTGGCCCGAGCTGTCGGCCGGGTGACCGGCGCGCGCGCAGAGGATGCCGCGGGCTTGCCTCTGCCGTCGCCAATGTGAGCATTTGCCGTCGTGCAAGCGTCCCGCTCCGGATCCATCGCGTATCGTGTCTTCGCCCTCTGCCTGCTGTTCTCGGCGTTCGCCCTGCCGACGCAAGCGGCCGTCCAGGGTGAGGTGACGACCGCCGAAGTCCGCCAGTTCCTGGTCGCGCTCGCCGATGATTACCCGGCTGCGCCCGCACAGGCCTTGATCAACCGGGTGGCCGAGAACGCGATGGTCAACCGCATCTTCCGGTCTCCCGTCGCCGGGAACGGGAAGCCGTGGCCGGGGTGGCGCCACGGGGTGCTCCCGGCCTTGGAGGGGATGCTCACCGGGCTCGACAAATTCTCCATGTTTGTAGCCGCACGGCCCATCCGGACGGACGACGGTCCGCGCTTGGAGTGCCAGTTGCTCAATGCAGACGGCGCCCCGCGGCTCCTCGTGCTCACGCTGGTTCGCACCGCCCACGGCAAGATCGGCATCTCCGACATTGAAATCAGCGGCATCGCCATGACGTTCACGACGAACGTGCGCCATCTGTACATTATCGAGGGCGTCTCGGTCAGCGACCTCGACAGCGAGGAGCTTGAGTTGACGGCATTCACGGCCAACTACGGCGCGCTGATTCGCGGGGCCATGAAACAGTTCGTAGACGGCGACATCGAGGAAGCCTACACGCTGTGGCGGAAGTTGCCGGAGGACTTTCACCGCACCCGCATCTGGAAGTATATCCAACTTTCCACAGCCGGACGGGGGAGCCAACGCGCGTTGACCGACGCGATGGGCGATCTGCGGGCCACGCCGGCCTCAGACCCATTTCTCCGCCTTGATCTCTATGCCGGGGCGTCGGATTTCGCCGGCGCTCTCCGCGCGGTGGACGACATTCTCGTCCAGCACCAGGAGCCGGTGGCCTTTCGTTGCGTGAAGGCGAACCTGCTCCTGCTGGCGGGGCAGCCCGCCCAGTCCTACGCGCTCTATGAGGACATCGTGGATCTCGCTCCCTACGCGGTTATCGCCTATCTGGGCGGCGCCAAAGTTGCGCAATCAATGGGGCGGCCCGACCTCGCCCGCCTCATGGTCCAACGCTGGGGCCGGATCGCCGCCCCACCGGATATCGACAAGACGCTCAGCGCAATCCCGGAATTCGCGCCGCTGCGCGCAAGCGCGGAATACCAGGCCTGGCTCAAGGCTGCGCCGCCGAACTCGGCGGTGCCTTCGCAGCCGGCTTCTGCAGCGCCATCCCCAGAGACTCCATGATTCCTTCCACGCTGTCGCAAAAACGGCCCATGTGTTCCGCGGCGACGAAATCCCCGGTCACGCGCAGGTCGTACTGAAGCAACCAGCGTCGGCCGACGACACTCCGCTCGAGCCGGAACTCCAGCCCCTCGGTTCGAACCAGTTCGGGTTGCTGCTGGGCCGGCATGTCGAAGGGCAACTCCACTTCGATGCGGTGACGCACGAACTTGTCGCTTGGTAACGCATACGGCCATTGCCGCCGCCGCGTATCCGGAAGGTCGAGGATCGAGCGAATGGCATACGCGTAGGTCACCACCGACTCCTGCTCTCCGTCGGTGCGCACAAACCCCGGCAGCCGGTATTTCGCCCGGATCGTGATCTTGTTCATTCCGGCGTCGTCCACCACGACCGGGGCCTCGACCTCCTCGAGCCGGCGGTAGAACCGCGCGATGAAGTTGAACCAACCCTTGCTCCGCTCGTCCGCGGAAATGCTGTCGATCCGCTGGCGAAAATAGTCGGCGTCGATGCCAGTAAGCGTCGCTTCCGTCGCCAGCGTCGCGTCGGTCGAGTCGGGCACCAGCGTGATGCGGTCGAGGGTCATCATTGTCGGTTCCGCTGCCGCCGCGGCAGGGATGTCCACCAAGTCGTTCTGCCCGGGGCGGACAAGAAGCCCGGTCCGGTAAGGCGGAAACGCCCACTTTCCCGCCTGCCCCTGCTGGTGCTTGATCGTCGGATCAATCCAGCGCAGCGGCCCGGTGCCCAGGCGGTACGCGACAACGGCGTGGTTGAAGGCATTGGGGTCCGGCCGCACGCGGTGCAGGCGATCACGCCATTGGGTGCTGACCAGTGTGGGCCAGGCCTCGATCCCCAGCCCGCGCAGGAGCGCCACCAGGAGCAGCGACTTGTCTTTGCAGTCGCCGTAGCGGGTCGCGCACACCTCGGCCAGGGGCCGGGGGCGCAATCGCTGCTGGCCGAACTCCAGTGCAAAATACCGCACGTCGTTCTGCACCCAGCGCACGGCCGCCGCAAGGCGCTGCTCGGGTTCCGGCTGCATCTGCCACTCCTTGAGGAGCGCAGGCAGTGGATCCGGCAGCGGCGACGAGAAAACGAACAACGGCTCCGCCCATGCCACGACATCGCTCCACGCCATGAAACTGGTGAGGCGCAAACGCGGCCAGTACGGGAACGCCTTGCCCGGCAGGTTGCCATCAAACTTGATCGCCTCCAAGTCCCGTGCCTCCCACCGCAGCAACCGTGAAGGCTCGAGCGACTCGTCCGTCAGCGCCGATTGCAGGTCCGGGATGCGGTAGAGCGCATCCGGCAGCCCGTACGTACCCTCCGGCACCAAGAAGGCCGCGCGAACCCGCGGCCCGCCCTCCGGCAGATGGATGACGATTCGCTCGTGTCGCACCGGATACATGGCACCGAGGTCGTGTCGCGCCGTCAGCTGACCGTCGAACAGCGGGTTGTGATAATGCAGGGTGTACGCCGTCTCGACAACGTCGCCCACCCGCACGTCGCTCAACACCGCGGCGTACGTCGTCTCGCCCGTGAGCATCTGCTCCTCCAGCGCCAGTTCGCGCTGCAGCTTCTTAAATTCGGTCGTCGGCAGCCGGTCCATGGGCTGCCCGTCGCGGTGGATCGTCAGCGTGTGCCACGTCACCCGCTCGAACTCCGGAGTGATCTGGTTCGTCGGGTGCGCGACGGCATTCACGGCGCTGGCCGAGAGCACGCGTACAACCTGGTGAAAATAGAAATCACTGCCGTGCGTCGTAAGGTTGTCCTGCGAGTCCGCCAGCAGGATCTCCCCCGCCACCCCGACGGGCGGTTTGCCGGTCGACAGCGTCCAGGCCACATCCTCGACCCAAGCGGGCCGCGGCCCGACGCTCAGCGCGGGATCCACCGCCGTGCCCACCGCCGGCGCCTCGGCGGCCCGAAGCCCGAACGCGGTCGCCGCCAGCAGGTACAGGCAGACCAGCGGGCAAGAGGCGGCGACGCGTTTCTTTGGCTGAAGCAAAACCCCACGACAGCAAGCGCTCATCCCGCCAACGCTCCCGGGGAACCGCGTCAGGGGTCAAGGCCCCATTGGCCCCTCCCTGTCCCGGTTCGCAGTAATCGCCGCCAGGCCTAGGATGCCCGCGCTTCGGCCGCGCCGGCGGCGCCGACCTCTTGCCCGCTCAGCGCCTGCTCGATGGCAGCGACACGCGGAGGCGTGTTGAGGGCGAGAACCTGGAGTTCATCGACGATCCTGTCCAGGTGCTCGAGCTCGCCCTTGCCGCCTTCGACCTGCTGGCGCAGCCCGGTGAACGTCGCGTGCAGCGACTCGCCGTCGCGGAGTCGCGACACCTCGGTCATGCCCGAAACCTGGGCGACCTGGATGAAGAGGATGTCCTTGCGCAGCTGTTCCTTTGCCTCGAGCACCTCGGGCACGCAGACCTGCACCCGCCCCATCGCCCGGGCGGCGTTGCCGATCGTGCTCGTGCTGGCGGCGCGCAGGTCTGCGATCATCGTCTGCCAGCGTTCGCGCTCCGCACCTTCGTGTCGCTGCTGCGCGCTCTCCGCCAGGAAACTGAGCAGCATTTCCACCTGTATCCGCGCCGCGGAGAGGTTGGAGGTGACGTCGTTGACCGCCCCCGTCGTGCGCAGGATCCGCTCCGCAAAGACACCGACGTGGCGCGAAAGCGTCTGGCCGTGGCCATTCAGCGCCTGGGCGACGGTCCCGAGCGCGATGCCCTCGGCGCCGAGGGGATGCGCCGCGATGTGCGCATTCAGCGCGTTCAGTCGAAACTCATCCGAGATCCGCTGCACCTCATCCTGGTGAATCCGGATGTTGCGGCAGATCTCCACAAACGCGTCGAGCGACGAGAACAGCCCGCTGAGCCCCTGGTACACCTGGAGCCCGAGGGCGTAGAGCTGGCCGAGCTCCGCCTGGCTGTTCTCCTCACCCGTGACTCCCAGTTCCTCCGGAAACAGCCGCAGCCGGCGCGACGCGACCTCCGCATCACGGCTCTTGATCTCGGTGTTGAGCGCATGGTGGCTGAACGCATCGTACGTCGCGTAGCCCAACTTCTCCACCTCCGCCTGCAGCAGGGCCACGCCCACCTCCGCCGCGTTCCCCTCGCTCTCGCCCCGCTCGAGCGCCGCCGCCTCGCCCTCCTGCAGCCGGCGATACAGCGCCTCGATCGTGCGCAACAGCGGCGACGTCGGCTTGATACGGACCGACAGGTAGCCGCGCGCAATCGGCACGATCACGGCAAACACCCAGTAGTGGTTTCCGTTGCGCGCCTGGTTCTTCACGTAACCCATGAAGAGCCGCCCCGCGCGGATCGTCTTCCACATCTGGTGAAACACTGCCCGCGGCATCGCCGGACTGCGCACGAGGTTGTGCGGCTGGCCAAACATCTCCTCGAACGGAAAGCCGCTGGTCCGGCAGAACACCTCGTTGCCGGCCGTGATCAGCCCCCGCAAATCCGTCGTCGAAAAGAAGGTCTCAGCAACGTCGAACGTCTGCGACTGGCCCGTAGGCGGTGTAGACTGCACTTTCATGCGAACAAGGAAGGGAGCGCGGCTGGAATGAGGGCGAAAATCGAGCCTGTCACGGCTGGGGGCGCCCTTGTAAAGGGCAAGGGCGGAAGATACTTACGCCGCCCACCACCTGAGTTCCCGTCCCCGTTCTCGTTCTCGGCCGGCTCCCGCCGGCCGAACCCAAGCGACCGGCCTGATCAGCCCGATCCGACCGATCGGCCCGCCCCAACCCGCGGCCAATCACTGCGCCCCCACCGCCGCCCCGACGGCTCGCCTGCGGTTTCAGCCTTTCAGCCCTGCTATGAGGCCGATTACGGCAAGCGCAAAAAGTCCGCCCGCGGCGCACGAGTAGTGCGCA
>NZ_QAYX01000007.1 GCF_003054705.1 Opitutus sp. ER46 | reverse complement strand
AATATATGCTATTGATATATAGCATGTTGGATATACATCAGCCGTCCAAATTGAACGCTTACGTTTTTCCGAAAATTTGGGTTGTGAATTCCGGAAAGACTGTTCTCGCACAGGTGCTCGCTGGACTGGGCGGAAAAGAGTTCTCGCGCTGCGCCGGTCAGTATCCGCTGAGTCGCGACACGCCGGCGCTGTCGGCCTACGATCATTTTGCGACGATGGTCTTCGCGCAGCTCACTTACCGCGAGAGCTTGCGCGACATCGAAGCCTGCCTGACGGCGCGACGGCCATTGCTGTATCACTCTGGGATTCGCGGCACGGTGAAGCGCTGCAATCTCGCGTACGCGAATGAGCATCGCGATTGGCGGATGTTCGCCGCAGTGGCGGGCGTCTTGATGCGCCGCGCCCGCCGGTTGTACCAGGACGAGCCGGCGCCGCTCGAGTTGGACGCCGAACTGTTCGCCTTGGATGCGACCTTGATCGAGTTGAGCTGTGCCCTGTTCCCGTGGGCCCGCTGGCAGGGCACGCAGGCGGCGATGAAGCTGAACGTCCTACTGGATCTGCGCGGGGACGTGCCGGCGTTTGCCAGCATCCACGAGGGCGACCGGCACGAGGTGGCATCGCTGGACGAGATTCCGGTGTATCCTGGCGCGTACTACGTGATGGACCGCGGCTATCTCGATTTTGGACGGCTGCACCGCTTGCACACCTCGGGTGCGTTCTTCGTTACGCGGCTGAAGGCCAACACCTGCTACTATGTCGCCGAGTCGCGCCCGGTCCCCGAGCACGGTGGGCTGCGATGCGATCAGACGATCCGCCTCAACTCCGACCTGGGGCGTAATCGCTATCCTGATACTCTGCGGCGGATCAGCTACCTCGAGCCGGAGACCCACGTGTGGCTGGTCTTTCTGACCAACCAGTTCGCGCTCGATGCGCGCACGATCACCCAGATCTACAAACACCGCTGGAAGATCGAGCTGTTCTTCCGGTGGATCAAACAGCACCTGCGCCTGCGCGGCTTCTTCAGCACCGACCCCAACGGAGTGCGCGTCCAAATCTGGACCGCATTGTGCGCATACCTGCTGGTCGCGATCGCGAAGCGGGAATACGCGCTACCGGGGAGCCTGCATCAGGTCCTGCAAGTTATCTCAATCGCCGCACTAGAGAAAGTCCCTCTGCCTGAGATATTTGCGAAGATTGATACAACAAACACGCCACTTGATATACCCATCCAATTGGAGATGAATGGGTTCTGATCAGACAGCCGTGGGGGGCATCCTTACCTTTTACCTTCGGGTTGAGGGATGACGCCGTGGAGGGAAGGTCAGGTGCTGCGGGCGGCGTCGGCGTAGGCGTCGATGATGCCGAGGGTGGGGTCCCAGTCGCGGGACCAGCGTTCGAAGTCGGCGGAGCTGATCGAAAAGGCCTGGATGGTTTGCGCGTTGAGTCCGTTGAGCTGGCCAGTCACGGCGCCGATGAAGGCGGGGCGGTCGGCCTCGGCGAGATGGGTGCTGTTCATCGTGTTCACCACGACTTGGTGGGCGGTGTAGTTGTTGAGGCGATTGAAGACGATGGCGCGGACGAGCAGCATGATTCGCTGCCGGTGCTGCTCGGCCATGGCGGCGACCTGGGCGGGAGTGGGGCGCTTGGCGGGCAACGGACGGGGCGCGCGCGGCGCGGACGACGCGGAGTCTGCGGGGGGCGTCGGGGCCGGGGACGGCGCAGGCGCGGGCTGGGCCCGACGCAGTCCCCGCTGGCGCACACGCGCGAGCCGCCGACTCGGCCGCCGTGGCGGCCTAATGGAGAATGATGAATGCAGAATGGAGAATTCTGCGACGGCTCCACGGCGGTGCTCGGCGTTATCTCTGCAGGGGGCAGCCGCGATAACTAGCCAAATCTGGCTCGTTAGGGCCCGTAACTAGCCAGAATTGGCTAGTTAGCTCGCTGAATTGCCCCACGCGCGGCCGGGTGGCGGCGGCCTAATGGTAAATGTTGAATGATCGGAGGCGCCATCGGCGCCGGCGGTCGGAGTGAGCTTCGCCGGCGGTCGCCAACGGGATCTGCGGCTGGGCGGCTGGGTTCAGCTTGGGTATGTGGGGCGGACCGCCTGCCTTGGGCTTCGGCTTCTTGGCCGGTTGGGGGCGGAGGCCTTCGGGTTCGGCGCGGCAAATGAGGCCGTCCGGCGCCGCGTGGTCAGCGGTGCCTGGACGGATTGCCGCTTGCGCCGGAGCCTCCCGGATATACGGTGTGCATACATGAAATCCTCCCCCGGTAACCGCCGAAAGGCCCTGGCAAAGCTGGCCTCAGCTCCGCTCGGAAAGGTCTTTAAGTCAGGCAATTCAGCCGCGTTGCGGTTGCCGTCGGGGATGCGCGTTCCCATCGGGAAGACGTTCGCGCTGACGCCCACCGCATCCGGCTTTGTCGCCGTAGATCCAGCAGACTTGGCCAAGCGTCGAAAGGCGCTCGCCGGCCTTTTCGGCTCTGCCCCGGATTTCCCTGTGCGCGAATCCTGAGGCCCAAGTGTCGTGATCTATCTCCCTGACACGAACGTGTTCTCGCGGTTCTTGCGCGGCGGAGAGACGAATCTCGCGCTGCACGACCGGCTGCTCGGTGAGCTGCCCTTCTGCCGCATCTCGGCAATCGTATTGAGCGAACTTGAGTATGGCGCGGCCAAGTCCGGGATGCCCAAACATCGCGAGCGGGTGGCCCAGCTCCGCAGCATCCTTCCGGACATCGCGCCGTTCGATGCCGACGCCGCGGCCTATGCAGGCAATGTCCGTGCTTATCTGGCGACCCTGAAGCCCAACGCGCAACCGATCGGGCCCTACGACGCGTTGTTGGCCGGCCAGGCTCTCGCGCTCGGAGCATGCGTTGTGACTGGAAACACCGACGAGTTCCGCCGAGTGCCCGGACTCATCGTGGAAGATTGGTGACGAAAGTCGTCATGCGATGGTCGGGATTATCCATTCCCTCCGGGGGGCGGGGCGGGGTATTGTGCTGCCGTTCGCTGGCGCCGCGCCGGCGTCGTGCTTTCTCCCCCATGTCTTCTCCTGTCGCTCCCGCGATCCTTGCTGCTTTCCTGCTGTCTGCTGCCGCGGTCGCCCAGACGCCCGCGCCGGCGGCGGCGCCCGCTCCCTCCGCGCCCGCCGTTTCTAGTCCCGCCGTCTCCACTCCCGACTCCTCGACTTCCACTCCCTCCACTCCCGCCGTCGTGAAAGACTACGACACCCCTGCGGCCCGCGAGGCGCGGATCCAATGGTTCCGCGAGGCCAAGTACGGGCTCTTCATCCACTGGGGGCTGTACTCGATTCCCGCGGGCACCTGGAAGGGCCAGCGTTCGCCCGGCCTCGGTGAGTGGATCATGAACCGCATGCAGGTGCCCGTCGCCGAGTACGAGAAACTCGCCGGCGGCTTCGCGCCCGTCCACTTCGACGCCGAGGCCTGGGTGCAGATGGCGGTGGACGCCGGTATGAAGTACATCGTCATCACCGCGAAGCACCACGACGGCTTCGCGATGTACCACTCGAAGGTCTCGCCGTTCAACGTCGTCGACGCCACGCCGTGGGGCCGCGACCCGATCAAGGAACTCGCCGACGCCTGCGCGCGGCACCACCTGCCTTTCGGCTTCTACTACTCGCAGTCGCAGGACTGGCATGAGCGCGGCGGCGCGGGCAACGACTGGGACTTCCCGGCCGACGCCGTGAAGGACCAGGACGGCTCCTACGACCAGTACCTCCGCACGAAGGCCGAGCCGCAGGTCCGCGAGCTCCTCACCGGCTACGGCCCAGTCTGTCTCATCTGGTTTGATACGGCGCGCATGATGGGCGGCGAACGCGGCCGCCGCTTCGTCGACCTCGTCCGCTCGCTCCAGCCCAACACCCTCATCGACGGCCGGCTCGGCGTGCCCGGCGACTACGCATCCACCGGCGACAACGCGATCCCGGCGCGCGAGCGCCAGGGCGACTGGGAGGTGCCGGCGACCATCAATCACACCTGGGGTTACCGGACCGACGACACCGACTGGAAGGCGCCCGGTGACATCCTGTTCAAACTCGTCGATATCGTGTCCAAGGGCGGCAACTACCTGCTCAACATCGGCCCGATGGCCGACGGCGTCATTCCCCAGGGCAGCGTGGACAACCTGCGGACGGTCGGCCGCTGGCTGAAGGTCAACGGCGAGGCGGTGTACGGCGCGGGCCGCACCCCCTTCGGTGAGGAGTACGGCGACTACGCGCAGTCGCTCAAAAACCGCCAGGGCGAGCCGTGGTTCCTGCCGCTGCAGGAGTGGCGCTGCACGACCAAGCCCGGGAAACTCTACTTCACGGTCTTCCACGTCGGCGGCGCGCCGCGCAAGGGGGCAGACGCGATGTTCCGGCTCCCGAACTTTAAGAACGCGATCAAACGCGCGTACTACCTTCACGATCCGCAGCAGACGCCGCTCCCGATCCAGCCGCATCCGGAAGGCGGCCGCTACGTCGACGTCACCCGCCACCTCAACGACACGATGGGCTGGGTGCTCGTTGTCGAAATCGAGGGCGACACCGTCGTGAAGGGCTGAGCCGCCCTGCCGGGCAAGTGTCCGTTCGGCCGCGAGATTGCGCTGGCCGGACACCCCCGGCTCCCCCGTACTGCCTGCTTTCCCCGTTCCTTTTCTCCGGTCCCGGCGTCCGGCGTGTCTGCGCTCCGGCGCCAATCCCCCCTTTCAACTCCCCCTCGTGAATACCTCCGCTGCCTCCCCCGCGGCTGCCCCGGCGAAGAAGAGCCTCTTCGTTTTGGCGGATGGCCGAAACCTGATTGTGACCTTCGCGCTCGTGAGCTCGCTGTTCCTCCTCTGGGGGTTCTGCAACGGGATGATCGACGTGATGGACAAACATTTTCAGAACGAGCTGCACCTCACGCTGGCGCAGTCGGCCTGGGTGCAGTTCGCCCACTACCTCGGCTACTTTCTGATGGCGCTGCCGGCCGGCTGGCTCGCGACGAAGCTCGGCTACAAGGGCGGCATCATCGCGGGCCTGCTGATGGTCGCCGTGGGCGGCTTCTGGTTCATCCCGGCGACGCACATCGCGCAGTTCTGGGCCTTCCTCCTCGGCGTGTGCGTGATCGCCGCCGGCCTGACCTTCCTCGAGACGGTCGCCAATCCGTATACGACGGTCCTCGGGCCGCCGGAATACGCAGCGTCTCGCATCAACCTAGCGCAGTCCTGCAATGGCATCGGCTGGATCCTCGGCCCGCTTGCGGGCGGCATGTTTTTCTATGGCAAGGATGCGAGTGGCGCGAGCACGGGAAGCCAGACGCTCTGGATACCCTATGCGGCCGTGGCGGTCGTAGTGATTCTTTTGGCAGTGGTATTTTACTTTGCGAACGTGCCTGATGTGAAGTCGCAGGACGTTTATCACGTGGAGGCCACGAAGCGTACGGGCGCCACGGAGAGTGCCGCTGGATCGGCTGGGTTTGGAGCAATCTATACACTACTGCTCGGTAATATTTCGGTGCTTGCCGTAAGCATAGGCATGATTTTGTGGGTCATACTGAACGCATTGGGCGTCAGTTCTGCGGCGGTTGGCGTGGCGTCATCGCTGCCTCATCCCGGTATCGCTCATGTCGCGGAGTCCAACGCGCTCGCGATCGTGATCGGTTGGGCTGCAGGTGTCTCCATGCTTGTTGCCGCAGTGGTTCTCGCAAGAACGGTGAGACGGATGCCTTCGCATAGCATTTGGTCGCACCCGCACTTTTCCGGCGCGCCGCTGGCCCAGTTCTTTTACGTAGCGGCGCAGGCAGGTATCTTTAGTTTCTTTATCAATTACATGACCTCTGAAGTGCCTGCTGTGCCAGAGGCATGGGACTCAGGATGGAGGGCGGCACTGCTCGAAAGAAATGCGGCGGGTGTCATGGGCCTGAGCGATAAAGGGGCATCGTTTCTGGTTTCAGTTGGATTCTTCTGCTTCCTCGCCGGCCGGTTTTCCGGGGCGGCGATTCTCCGCAAATTTGCCGCGCACAAGGTGCTCGGCCTGTACGGCGTCCTCAACGTGCTGGCGTGCCTGCTGGTGTTCCTGAGGCTCGGCTGGCTGTCGGTCGCGTGCGTGTTCCTGAGCTATTTCTTTATGTCAATCATGTTCCCGACGATCTTCGCGCTCGGGATCCACGGCCTCGGCAGCCGGGCGAAGCGCGCCTCGGCCTACATCGTGATGGCAATCATGGGTGGCGCGATCGTGCCGAAGATCATGGGCGCCGTGGGCGATGCGCATGGCATGTCGCGCGCGTTCATCGTGCCGCTGGTCTGCTTCGGCATCGTCGCGGCCTACGGCTTCGGCTGGTCACGGCTCGCCGGCGGCAACGGCGCCGCGAACGTATCGCTGACGAAAGGACACTAGGCGGCGGCCTCGCCGCCGCCTAAGTGAGATCCCGGGCTGCTGCGCAGCCCGGGAGTGAAAGTGAGAGTGAAAGTGGCCGGGCGGCGTGGCCGCCCGGAGTGAGGGTGAGAGTGAAAGTGAAAGTGGATCGATCCGCGGAGGTCGGAAGGCAGGGCGTAACCACGAATGGACTCGAATCGACACGAAGGAAGACCGCTGAGGAGTGGCGGGTAGGGATGCTTTGGTCATTCGTGTCCATTGGTGTCCATTCGTGGTTAGCCTCTTTCCGTGGGATGTGATCGACCGCGGAAAGAGAGGTGAACCGCGAAAGGCGCGAAGGGGCGCGAAAACGGGGGGCGGCCGGTTGCGCGACACGAGTGCGTGAGCGGCGGCGACGACCGCGGGTTTTCGCGGCCGGGTTCGCGAGCGTTCGCGGTTGGCCATGTTTGAGGAACAAGCAGGGAGTCCCCACGAATCGACCTAGAAGGAAGACCACTGAGGAGGCGGATAGCGATGCTTTGGTCATTCGTGTCCATTCGTGCCCATTCGTGGTTAACCTCTTTCCGTGGGATGTGATCGACCGCGGAAAGAGAGGTGAACCGCGAAAGGCGGGCATGTGGTTTCAAGTTCGTTGTAGCAGATAGCCTGTCTTTTCT
>NZ_QAYX01000006.1 GCF_003054705.1 Opitutus sp. ER46 | reverse complement strand
CATGACGACCGGACCCTCGCCGAGCGGCGCGATGAAAACCTACAGCTATGACGCGCGCAACCGCCTGACGTCGTTCGACGGTTCCGGATACACCTACAATCCGGAGGGCCTGCGGACGGCGGTGACCGGCACCGGCGCGGCAACTTTTCTGGTGGACCCCAATGCGGCGCTATCCCGGGTGTTGCGACGGACGAAAGGCGGCGTGACCACCTACTACGTGTACGGGCACGGACTGCTGTACCAGGAATCCGGTGGCGTGACCCGGACGTACCACGGCAACCAAGTCGGCAGCACCCTGGTCCTGACCGACGACAGCCAGAACGTGACCGACCGGATCGGGTACGCGCCTTACGGGACGATCACCGAGCGCACCGGCAGCACCGACACCCCGTTCCTCTTCAACGGGGAATACGGCGTCATGACCGATACCAACGGACTGATCTGCATGCGTGCGCGCTATTACAACCCGCGGCTGATGCGGTTTGTGAACGCCGACCCGATCAAGTTCGATGGGGGGGCCAACTGGTATGCGTTCTGTGGAAACAGTCCCCTTTCGCTCGTCGACCCGTGGGGATTGCAGGATAGCCGTTCCGACGTGTTCAAAATGGATACGTTTTATGTGTATGCTGATCCAATAAAGGCCCTGGAAAAGCTCAAGCCAAGCCAATTTGAGAATTACCTGACAGCACGGCAAACTGCCGGCAATCTTTCGCATACAATGGGGGGGTATTATCGGCGAGAAATCATATTCTGGGTATACCCGGTCGTTGGAACCACAAGATGGACGTACCAGGCGATACTCGGATCAGATAGGGAAGGAGAGTCTGGCAAGAGCCCTGCTCGTCGAGCTCGATTAGTGCATAATCACATCTCGCTACCAGGTTCGATTTTCAGAAGGCCAACCGGAGACATTCTACCTTCGAAGGATGACATTGTAGCTTCTTATCAGAGAGAATTCGCTTGGGATACGTTGGTGTTTCCAAATGGTGATATGTTCGATTATCACGCTGCGACGTATACTGGTCCAGCGCTTTTCCCATTCTTCACAATGATAAATTGGCGGGATAGTTTCCGTATGGTTCCAGCTGGGAAAGCCGTTGCCGTTCCAGCTCTGCCTCCGCCTGAAAACGACTAACTAGTGGAGATCATTATGCGCATAAAACATGCAATAGTGCTCAGTTTAGTATGCATCGTCGTCGTGATAGCATATTGGTTTGAGAAGAAAGATGTCGTTCAATTTCAATCTACGAAGCGCGATGATTATCGGGGGCGGATTACAGTTGTGATTGACCCTGCGGTGCTATCTTACGAACGGACGCGAAAGTTTGTTTTAGCACACACGTCAGGGGATTCCGTTTCAGAGGTGGAGTTCGAAACCCGCATGAGGCATAGCTACGGCGCCGAAAACGTATTTCGCGAGATGTTCATATTTGGGAAGCACGCCCAATCGATTGCGGATATACAACCGTTACCACTGCGTGTCGTCGCAATCTGTCCCACAGGAGATCCGCCTCGGACTGGAAACACCAGGATGGCGGCACTCTTGTGCACCGGTCCGGAGTTCACAGAATCAAGCAAGAAGTGGAAGGCCTGGTGTATGCGGTATCACATTCCCTTTGAGGATCTGAAATCTCTTTCGGACGAGAACCTACGCGACGGCTTGGCGAACTTAAGCCAAAGGCCATAGCCGCAACCTGCTCGATGATGCGATGACTGCGCTCGCGTTATTGCAGGTAGTGTCCGTCAAGTTTCGCACATTTTGAGATCGGCAGGTCGGAGGAAGGCTATTTCTGGTTTATCTATCGTTTGGTTTGGAAGGCCACAACGTGGCCGTCGTGAGCGGAAGGTGCCTTTTGGAACAGTATCGAAGGACCAGGGAGAAGCGATGGCTCAGGCGGAGGGAGGGCTCGGCTTGGCGAGCCTGACCGGAGCCTGAGCCATGAGGAGAGTGTCGCGGCTGCGGCCTCGACATGGCACGAACCTTGAAGTTCAACCCTGCCATGCTGTTCTTGCACCCCAAGCCTGCCGCGTTCAGCCTGCCGACCGATGCGCTGGAGTACGATGCCGACAACCAGCTTTCAAAATGGAACAACCAGACGGTGATCTGCGATGCTGACGGGAACATGACGACCGGACCCTCGCCGAGCGGCGCGATGAAAACCTACAGCTATGACGCGCGCAACCGGCTGACGTCGTTCGACGGTTCCGGATACACCTACAATCCGGACGGCCTGCGGACGGCGGTGACCGGCACCGGCGCGGCAAGCTTCCTGGTGGACCCCAATGCGGCGCTATCCCGGGTGTTGCGACGGACGAAAGGCGGCGTGACCACCTACTACGTGTACGGGCATGGACTGCTGTACCAGGAATCCGGTGGCGTGACCCGGACGTACCACGGCAACCAAGTCGGCAGCACCCTGGTCCTGACCGACGACAGCCAGAACGTGACCGACCGGATCGGGTACGCGCCTTACGGGACGATCACCGAGCGCACCGGCAGCACCGACACCCCGTTCCTCTTCAACGGGGAATACGGCGTGATGACCGATACCAACGGACTGATCTGCATGCGCAACCGCTACTACAACCCGCGGCTGATGCGGTTCCTCAACGCCGACCCCATCGGCTTTGGCGGGGGACTCAACTGGTATGCCTTCGTCAGCAACAATCCGATCAGCAAGACGGACCCGAGCGGGCTTCAGGATTTTATCGCTGGGTTCGGACCTATGCCTGCGCCAGTTCCGCCTGGCTCCTACACCTACAATGGACCGACGACGGTGGGCGGAATGGCCAAAGCAGTCGGGCAGTCTTACGTGCAGGCTGGTCAGGCGTTCGGAGGCGCCGTTAAGGACATCGCAACCTTCGGTGGAAATACTCAAAAACAAGAGCTGTTCTCCGCGATCATGACGCCAGTAAAAGTGGGCGGCTATATCGCATCGGGTGAGGGGTTCGCGATAAGTGCGGTCGCTCTTAACGCGGGTAAGTTAACAGGTGCGCAGACAGTAAAGCACATGGTTAGCTGGGTAGCCAATGGGTTTGTGCTCGGCACGTTGGCAGGTGATGCAGCCTACAAGCTCAACGGCCAGGCTCCCACCGGTCTCGGTGGCAGCGGTCCGCTTGGAGCTGCGGGAACGATCGCAGGAGAACCCTTGGCAGGTGGATTGTTGGATGTCGGACTCGCATTTTATACTCCGCCCCAGTTTGGTGGCGAGATTGCGCTAGCGACATGGGTTCTGGCCGCTATGGAAGCGGCGGGGTCGAGTGGCAATAGTTCGGCAACCACCTGCAAAAAATGACCGCCGTATGCGTTGTTTATGCTTTCCTCTTTCTGGTCTGGACGCTCTGGACCCGCTCAGTCTGTCGGGAGAACGCAACCTGGGAAGAATGCAGTAGCACAGACAGCTTTTCAGAAATGTATTCACGCTATGCGCCGCCGGGTTGGAAACTGTTGTCCCGCTGGTTCCTCATCGTCTGGGTCGTGACGTTCTTGTTGGCTATCGTCCTCACCCGCCGATGATCCAAAGAGGCACGAGTAGCTTGAAACGAATCCTTCTGCTCCTGATCGCGATTACGGTTGTGTCAGGCTGCGCGACCACGCCGAGCAAGCCCGAGCCGGTCGCGTCGTCTGCGACTAAGGAATCGGCGCAGCCTGCGATTCCTGACAAGCCGGTGGATGTCTGGCTCATGCCGTTGGAGGGCTTCCCGCCTGAGTATGCGCGGGAGTTGGAAAAGAAATTTTCCGCCGAGCTTTGCCTGAACGTGCGCGCGACGGTCCACGCCGGTCGCACGCCGAAAATGTTCGGGCCGTCGAAGCAGATGCTGGGCGAGCGCGTGCGCGACGAATTAAAAGTGCCGCTCCAGCGGCTCTACGATGTCACGCCCAAGACGATCTTCGTGGTGCTCACGCGGGACGATCTCAACAGTGAGGACGGCGGAACCCGGTTTTTGTTCGCCATGCACTTTCCGCCAGAGCGGTTATCGGTCGTGTCGATGGCTCGTTTGAGCGACTCGTTTTTTGGAAAGAAAGACACGCCCGAGGTCACCAAACTGCGGCTCTACAAAATGGTCAAGAAGGCGATCGGCACCCAATACTACGCGTATCCGCGCTCCACGGACTTGAAGAGCGTCATGTATTCCCCCGTGATGAGTCTCGACGACCTTGATGCCGTTGGCACGGATTTTTGAAATTTAGCTGCCGCCCGACTTATCGAGCATCCGAATGGTGACCGCGGAGACGAACGGCTGCGACGGCTCCAAGTTGCTGTAACGCTCGGCGAGCGGCCTGACGGCGGCGAGGTTGTGGTCACGGAGAACCAAGCCTATGGGGTCATCCCACGGCTGTCTGATTAAGGAAGGTGCGCGGGTTTGTAAGTATCTCCCCGTCCGGCAATAGTGGCGCTAAAGGCATGTCATCGATTTGAGTTTTTTGAGATGAATCCCGGGCGTTTTTCCGTAAGCGTTCAACTTGGGCGTGGTGACGGGGCGATTCGTACCGGCTAGACTCGGGGGATGGC
>NZ_QAYX01000005.1 GCF_003054705.1 Opitutus sp. ER46 | reverse complement strand
GCCGGCACCAAACGGAGCCGGTCACGTGCCGGTTCTCGGCGGCGGGGCGGTCCTGCACCTGCTCAATGGCAGTCGATTGGAGCTGGCACTCGGGGATCCTGCCGCGTGGGCGGGTCTGGGGCTCATTGCTGAAAGCGTGCGAGCCTGACCGGTAGTAAGCGTTCAACTTGGGCGTGGTGACGGGGCGATTCGTACCGGCTAGACTCGGGGGATGGCATCTATCCGGAGGAACCAGCGCTACACGCCGCAGCAGCGGCAGGAGTACGTGGATCGATTCGAGCGCAGCGGGACGACGCAGGCGGAGTTCTGCCGGGAGGCGAAGCTGCACCCGATGACGTTTTCAAATTGGCGCCGGCAGCGGCAGGTAGCCGCGTCGGCGATCTTCGCCGAGGTGCAGATGAGTGCGCCGGCACCAAACGGAGCCGGTCACGTGCCGGTTCTCGGCGGCGGGGCGGTCCTGCACCTGCTCAATGGCAGTCGATTGGAGCTGGCACTCGGGGATCCTGCCGCGTGGGCGGGTCTGGGGCTCATGCTCAAAACGCTGCAAGCCTGACCGCCATGATCAGCCTGGGCGGAGCAACGGCGAAGATTCACCTGGCGACGGAGCCGATCGACCTGCGCCGTGGCTATAGCGGCTTGTACACGCTGGTCGAACAGCAGTTCGGGGCGGAACCGCAAAGCGGCAACCTGTGGGTCTTCACCAACCGGCGCCGCAACCTGCTGAAGATCTTCTGGTGGGACGACGGCGGGATGTGCGTCCTGGGAAAACGGCTCCACGAGGGGACGTTCCAGAGCTGGCCCCAGCCGGGACAGAAGACGGTGGTGCTCACCGCCGCCGAGCTGCAGTTGCTCTTCAGCGGTCTGGACCTGGCGAAGCTGCGGCCGAGGCGCTGGGTGCGCCGAGTGCCGTCTGCGTCTGCTGCGCCGATGTCCACCGATGCGGCAGCAGCTCTTTGATCCTGGAGGCCGGATGATCCTGGAGCTTCCCCAGCAGCTCGATGAGGTAGCGCTCGGGATCGAGGCCGATCAGCCGGCAGTTCTCGACCAGCGTAAAGAGGTTGGCCAAGCGCGGCCCTGCCTTCGGGTCGCCGACAAACATCCAGTTGCGCGCGCCGACCTTCAGCGGACGGATCGCGCGCTCGACGGCGTTGTTCGAGATCTCCGCCTCGATCTCCGTGAGGCAGCGATGCAACCGTTCTTGCTGATCGAGGAGATAGCGCACGGCATCGCCGAGCGCCGTCTTGGCCGGAGCAATCTGCGCGTGCTGCTCGGCCTGGGTGAGCATGGCCTGGAAGATGGGTACGCTGAAGCGACGCCGCAGGATCTCCTTGCGGCCATGGCGTTGCGCCAGCTGCTCCACGCGAAACAGCTTTCGGAAGCGCTCCAGGTACCACTTCGCCCGGGGATCCCCAGCCTTGTCCGCATCGAAGAAGCCGCGGCGCGCGTGGGTATGACATCCAAGCGATGTCACCTGGCCCGGCGGGCCAATGGTATTGAGCCCCGGGGCCCCGTCGGTCTGGCAGAAGCCTTTGAACCGTGCCGCCTTCAACGTGGCGTCGGGATGCACGGGCGACTTGCTCGCACTGTATTCAAACCAGACTCCTCCGCGCTTCGCGCGGTACGCCCAGAGCGTCGCTTCGCGCACATGCCCCGGGCGAGCGGGATCGCAGACATCGACCGGCGTCGCATCAACGTGCAGATAACCGCCGCTGAAGACGTCGTCCCGGAGGGCCACCATCAGCGGAGCGACCAGGGTATCGAGCTGGTTCATGAGCGACACCTGCGTGCTGCGTGCCAGCTCGACCCCCGTGCGGGCCAGTTGCTGCTCGAGGCGGTGGAAAGGGACGTGCTCACTGTAGTGCGCGGCGGCAATGTGCGCCACGACGCTGGCGTGGACTCGCGCCCGCGGCAGGATGTCCGCCGGCCACGCCGAGTACACCGGGGCGGTCTTGGCCGGGCTGACGAACACCGTCCGCTCGTACGCCTTCACGTAATACACCGGTGCCCGCCGGGCGAGCACCTCGATGCGCTCCACGAAGCCGGGCTGCATCGGCTGCTTCGTCACCGGGCAGATCAACTCCTTCAGCTGCGGCGCTGGCACCTGAATCAGTTCCCGCGGCAAAGCAGGATCGAGCGGCTGAGGTCCCTTCGGTGCTCGCGCTGCGCCGACCGCCCTCTTCTTCCCCGACACCGGCGCGCACTCTGCCTTGGCCGCCGCAGGCTCCGTGAACAGCACGCCCTGGTTGTCGTCCGTCGGCATCCGCTCCGACTTCTTGTCCCAGAGCATCCGCTGCAGCTTCTGCACCTTCAGCTCGAGCACCCGGTTCTCGGCCGTGAGCTGATCCACACGCACGCGTAGCTCCTGCTCGGAGCTCGGTATCGGTGTCGTGGCGGCGGCGTTCACGGCCGCGACCGTGACGAATCGCTGCCCGTCTTCAAGACGATGCCATTACCTAGCGC
>NZ_QAYX01000004.1 GCF_003054705.1 Opitutus sp. ER46 | reverse complement strand
ATGACGACCGGACCCTCGCCGAGCGGCGCGATGAAAACCTACAGCTATGACGCGCGCAACCGGCTGACGTCGTTCGACGGTTCCGGATACACCTACAATCCGGACGGCCTGCGGACGGCCGTGACCGGCACCGGCGCGGCAAGCTTCCTGGTGGATCCCAATGCGGCGCTATCCCGGGTGTTGCGACGGACGAAAGGCGGCGTGACCACCTACTACGTGTACGGGCATGGACTGCTGTACCAGGAATCCGGTGGCGTGACCCGGACGTACCACGGCAACCAAGTCGGCAGCACCCTGGTCCTGACCGACGACAGCCAGAACGTGACCGACCGGATCGGGTACGCGCCTTACGGGACGATCACCGAGCGCACCGGCAGCACCGACACCCCGTTCCTCTTCAACGGGGAATACGGCGTCATGACCGATACCAACGGACTGATCTGCATGCGTGCGCGCTATTACAACCCGCGGCTGATGCGGTTCCTCAACGCCGATCCCATCGGCTTCGGGGGCGGACTAAACTGGTATGCTTCATTCGACAACAATCCCGTCAGCAAGACCGATCCGCTGGGGCTGTGGGGCTCCGATTACCATCTAGATCGCACCAAAGAGCTTTCGTCGCATGCCGGATTCTCGGACCAAGATGCGGCGAGGATCGCGCGCGCCGACAATAACGTGGATAGCGTCTGGTTAGGGAAGAGCTGGATGCCAGTCGTTGGCAACCAAGGCTATCACTTCAATACGAACGACACAAAACCGGGAGCCGTCGACTCTCGAATCGCCTACTCACAGATTCATCTCGACAAGGCGATTAGCTATCAAGCCAAAGCCGACAATTTGGCAAGCGGCGGTTTCTTCAGTCGGCTGCTTTCGGGTATCTTCCATAGCTTGGCGATGTCGAACCTCGGCAAAGCGTTGCATCCGGCTCAGGATGTTTCAGCACACACCGCGAGCGTCACACAAAAAGCGGCCGGCGTATATTATCATGCGCAGGACGGGACAGTTGATAACATGCCGGATAGGCCAGACGCCGTGAAAGCAGCCGACGAGGCGACGAACGCGATATTGAATAAATATCAAGAAGGGGTTTCAGCCGGAGGTTGTCGAAAATGAAGCCTCACGGGTTAGTTCTAATTGCTGCTATGCTGCTTGGCCGTTCCCTTCTTTTGGGCTCGGAAATTGAGGCTCCGGCTTTGACATTGCGAATTGAAGATGCGGCGACACACAAGCCAATCGTTGGAATTCGAGTGTATCGTTTCTTCCAGACGGTGCGGGTTCAGCATTTTCTGGGAATCAAAGGGATTCCTTCTCCCGAATCTGAATTCGATTTCAGAGTGGCGGAGCACCATCTTACCAACGACCAAGGCGAGGTTCGCTTGCCGCGACGTCGCTTTGGCGCTCGACTGTACGAGCACGGCGTCGGTGATATTTTGTACATCAATTTGGGATGTACATCCTCATCGAGCGATGTACGCGACGCTCGGGCTTTCGAGCGGGACAGTTGGCGGATATTACCTGACTTACACTTTAACCAAAGTATCGTCCAAGCGGATCCAACGTATGCTGGAGCTATAGTGATCTTAAAATTGTCTCTGCCCGACAAGGAATCTGCTTTCGATGGGGCGTTTGCGTGGTTCTCCCTGAAGCGCGTTTCAGACACGGTTGTGGTTCGTCTCGCAGCCGCGAAGGACGGGAAAGTCGATGGTCGGCTTTCTACAATCAGCTTCTCAGGGCAGCCATAAGACGTCACGCCTTGACCTTTGACATGTGCCGGATTTTTCTGACGTCGTAGGAATCGATGTAAATTACGTCGTAGGCTTTTGGGCCTGTTTACCACGCTGAGATCCGAAAAGGTTCTCAGGGATGTCGTAGCATTTGGGCCGGCGACGCCAGCGTTGGCGCAAAGCGCAGCTGCGTGAGGTCAAAGAACGGGCCTTTTCGGCCGGCGGCATCAGGTTGTGACACCGCCGGCCGAGTCGGATCAGAACAGCGCCATCTGGTTGGGATCTGATGGCGCGGGCAGGTTGGCGCGGAGGAAGCGGTGGGCCGATAACGTCCGGAATCTTGCGCACATTTTTTGATCAGGTAGAGCGTAAGCGTTCAATTTGGACGGCTGATGTATATCCAACATGCTATATATAAATAGCATATATTAACTCGGATCGTATATTGCGCTAGGTAATGGCATCGTCTTGAAGACGGGC
>NZ_QAYX01000003.1 GCF_003054705.1 Opitutus sp. ER46 | reverse complement strand
CCGGAGCCATGCAGTAGGAACTTCGTTTAGGTGGCAAATTGGGGTCGGTCTTCTACTGCATTGCAGTTGGGTAAGGGGCAGAGGATTTTTCCCCAAAGTGTTGACCACCATTTTCGATGGCGTGGAGGGATGGCGAGTTTGATGACGGTTTTGCGCGCGGGGTGACTGATGATGCCGGGCGTATTGAAGAGCCAAAATCGCAGCGATTGCATCGTGGCTTTGGACTGCCAGCCGAGGTGCCGTTGGAAGAGCACCATCAGGTTATAGGTGACCGTCGCTAGGCTGAGGGCCGCTTCGGTGGCCCAAAACTTCTCCAGACAGAGACTGGTCAGGGCAAAGCCGCTTTGCAGTTCCTTGATCACGTTCTCGCAATCCGCGCGGCCGTTGTACTCCCGCCACACCGCCAACGGAGTCACCGACTCGGGCAGACTTGTGACGAACGCCTGGAACACATACCCCGGCACCTCCAGCAGCTTCTTGCCTCCCGTCGACTGCCGTTCCTTCACTCGCCGCCGCAGCAGGATCAGCCGGCGCGCCCGTTGCCAGCCCACCGCCTGATGGTAGCACTCCGCCACCGCGGTGTCCGGGTCTTCGGTCTGCTGCCACACCATCTTGTGCCGGATCAGGCTTTGCACCTTCAGCGTCAGCTTCGCCACCACGATGTACGGCAGCTTCAGCTTCTCCCACAGGTCCAAAACCTCCGCGGCGTAAAACCCACTGTCCGCACGCACCAGCCGGATCCGCAGATGCCGCGGCAGGTTGCTGTACAGTTCGCAACAAAACGACTCCACGTTGTTCGCACACGCCGTGTTCCCAGGCCGCAGCCACAACTGCACCACCAGTCGTGCCTCCGCCAGCACCGCCAGCAGCGGGTGCAAACACGGCGCCAAACCCTGGCGGGTGTAGCCCACCTTCACCCCCTCCTGATGCCCGTCCTCGTGCAGCAACCGCGTCGAGTCCAGATCCAACGCGTACCCGGATTTCAAGGACGGCAACTGCTCCAGCGCCCACCGCCACAGCGTCCGAAAACACCGCAGGTTCGCTCCCGCCGATTCGAACCCCGCAAAAAACCGCGACAGCGTCGCCTGGCTCGCCACCCGCCGGATTCCCACCAGCTCCGGCACCACCGGATCAATCCGCAGATACGCCACCTGCGTCAGCTTCCGCGCCTGCACCACCAGCCCATGCACAAAACCCAGCGCTTTCTCCACCGGCGCCAGCGCGTTGTTCGACTGCGGTATCCCATGCGGCAGCGCATCCTTCAACACCCCTCGCCACCTCTTCCCATGCACCCAACTCCAAAACGTCGCCGTCCCCGCGTGCCCACTCAACTGCTGCTCCGTGTACCTCACCGCCATTGCCTTCCCCTCCACTTTAAACTCAATTTCCTCCGCCACCGTCTGGTGAAGCGGGCTGTCGCCCTTCGATTGGTTCTTTTTCATTCAACCCCAATCACTTCTCAGACGGTGGCTCCCTTTCAACCGCATCGTTTCGG
>NZ_QAYX01000002.1 GCF_003054705.1 Opitutus sp. ER46 | reverse complement strand
GAACCGCGAAAGGCGGGCATGTGGTTTCAAGTTCGTTGTAGCAGATAGCCTGTCTTTTCTTCCACGAAGGCTTTGGCGGTGGGATAGCCCCACTGACGCAGGGTCTTGAGCCCGATGGCGGTGGCGACCTTCCGCAGCTTCACCTCGATGGTGGACTCCAGCTTCGCCGGGGCGACCAGCAGGTCGCGCATGCAGTACCAGGCGCTGACGGCCAGCTTCCGAGCGATCGCGATCACCGCGACGTTCTTGTGGCTCTTGCGCAGTTGGAGCTTCCAACCCCAGGTGTGCAGAGGGCTGCGCTTTTGCCTCAGCGCGTTCTGAGCGGCCTGGACCAAGAGCGCGCGCAGATCTCCACGGCCGAACCGGACCAAGCTCTCGGGGCCGCGGGGTTGGTTGCCGCTGGTCTCCACCCGCGGAGCCAGCCCGAGGTACGCCACCAGTTTTTTGGGATTGGGGAAGCGGCCGATGTCCCCGACGACCGCCGCAAAGGCGTACGCGATGATGTGCCTGACTCCGAGCAGCCGCAGCAAACGTAGCAGCTTCGGATCCTGCGCGACTTCGCGCGCCATCAGCGCTGTCAGGCGCTTCCGCTTTTCTTCCGCCTGCTGCAGCGACGAGAGAAAGCCATCCAGCAGCTGGCTTTGGCGTTCACTCCAGCGTTGGGCGGCGCGCACCTGGCGTTCCCCACTCGCCTGCGTCAGCCGCACGCCCGGTGGCAGCCGCACACCATGGTCACTGAGGAAGCTCTTGAGGCGGTTACGCGCCCGCGTCGCGTCGGCCACGGCCGTGCGGTAGCAGTGCAGGACTTCGCGGCGCTCGCGGGTCTGCAGGTCGGGTTGCCACACCGTCAGCGCCAGTCCGCTCAGGTACACCCGCGCCAGCTTCACCGCATCAACCCGGTCATTCATGCAGTACGCCGTGCGGATTTGTCCGGCACGCTGGCTCTCCAGCACCACCGTCATGACCCCGCACGCACCCAGCCGCTGCGCGGCATCAAACGTGTTGCCGCTCGCCTCGACCACCACGAGGTCACCTGAGCGCAGGGTCCTGGCCCATTGCTCCAGCAGGCCGGTTGACCACCGATCCCACTGCTGCTCCACCCGCGCCGTCGCCGCGTCTCGGCCGGCGAGCGCCGCGGCACTGAACACGTCCGGATGCAGGTCCAGGCCGATCACCCGGCCCGACGTTCCCTCACTTGTCAGCGCTTCTTTCATGGCTACCTTCTCCTCGCTGTTATTTGGCAACCGTTCGGGGGCAGGCGCACACATGGCATTCAGGCATACGGAGTCTCTCCTCCACGTGGGTGCTTTGCGCCGGCGCTCATTCACGAAGTCGGAGTTTTGCTCCACGTCCTTTCTCGAGCGTCTCCCGTTGGCCGCCTGTTGGTTCTGCACTTCACCCACAGGCTCTAACGATGCCCCCGAACGGTTAATTTTCATCCTCGCTCCTCGGTTTTCGAGAACCACATCCCTTCACGAA
>NZ_QAYX01000001.1 GCF_003054705.1 Opitutus sp. ER46 | reverse complement strand
CTGAAGATGACATGTAGCCGACAGGCGGCGCGGGATGCGCCAACCTGTCGGCTGATATGAGAACTAACGTAGTCGAGGATATGGTGGAGCGTGCTCCCGTCGACACGGGAGTGACGGTGAAGTTGGGGATGGATGTGCACTCGGACCAGATCACGGTGTGCCGCCAGGTAGGAGGGCGAGTGCCGCAACCGGCGCAGGTGCTGGCCCCGGCCAAGTTGTTGGAGCAGGTGCGTGAGTTGCGAGCGGGCGGGGTGACGGTGCTGAGCTGCTATGAAGCAGGGCCGTGTGGGTACTTGCTGCATCGGCAGCTGACGGCGCTTGGGGTGACCAACTATGTCATCGCGCCGCAGCGGTTGGATGAGCGGCACCGGCGAGTGAAGACGGACAAGCGAGATGCGCGGGAGCTGTGCAACCGGCTGGATCGGTACAGTCGGGGCAATACGGACGCGTTCTCGGTGGTGCGGGTACCGACGGTGGAAGAGGAGCGACGCCGGGCGCTGACGCGGCAGCGCGGGACGGTGCTGAAGGAGCAGCATCGCTGCGTGGTGCGTGGCCATGGGTTGATGTTGTCCCAGGGCGTGCGAGCGCCCACCGGCTGGTGGCACGCGAACGTATGGCCAAGGTTTTCGGCTCGCTTGCCTGAGTGGTTGCGGCCGCACATTGCGCGGTGGCAGGCCCAAGCGATCAGCTATGAGGCGATGTTGGCGGAGCTCACGCCGCAAGTGGAGGCGTTGATGGCAGGGCAAACGGCGCCCAAGGGTGTAGGTGCCTTGACGACGGCGATCCTCGAGAGCGAGGTGCTAGACTGGCACCGTTTTCACAACCGGCGAGAAGTAGGCAGCTATACCGGACTGTGTCCGTCGGAGCACTCGAGCAACCGCGCGCGCCGCCAAGGCTCGGTCACCAAGTGCGGTAATCGCCGCCTGCGCCATCAGTTGGTGGAGGCGGTTTGGCGATTACTGGAGTGGCAGCCGACCTATCCCCCTTTGCAGCGGATCCAAGCCGCCACGGGCAAACGGGCGCGTAAGCGCGCCGCGGTCGCAGTGGCCCGACGGCTGGCTGTCGACTTGTGGCGGCTGAACACTGGTCAGTGCAGTGCGCAACGCCTCGGTCTGACGCTGCTCCGGCATTGAGCGTAAGGGCACTTTGCGGCGGGGACGGCACGCGTTCGCGTTTCAGCCTGGGCCGAAAGGCCCGTCTGAAGATTGAACCGTTCGTCTCCGCCGCTCTTCCGCATAAGTCATCATATCCCCCGGCTTTGGCCGCGCTTGGATAGCAGGTTGGACCGCGGTGCAACTCCGCGCGTTCTGGCGGAGAACGCCCCCGCTCTCAGTGCTTCGGAATCCCAACTGCGCACTACTCGTGCGCCGCGGGCGGACTTTTTGCGCTTGCCGTAATCGGCCTCATAGCAGG